>JANMZB010000587.1:0-1472 GCA_031382725.1 Sphingobacteriaceae bacterium
GTGGATGGAAATGGAGAGACTGGCTGTTGGTACTTGTGTTATATGCTGGTTGGAAACATCCATTGTGGGTGTACTGAAGTGTCTACAAGATAGTAGGCTGGTACAGGATTATTGTGTGTGGTTGGGGTCCATAGATAGCGATATAAGTCAAGTAACCGTTTCCCTGGCTGAGTAATGTGGGTCCGATATGTTGCGGATTTTAATTGCTGTCAAGTGGCGGGTATCGAACGCTTGTTGGAATCGGATTGATTATTCAGTTGGGAAGGGTCCATTAGTCGTAGTGTCTTGTCCGGCTGGGTGCGGAATAGGTGCCATAGTGGTTTGGCAATCGAACGCGTTGGATTTCCAGATGGAATACTACTGCAACTCGTGTATTGGTTGAGAGTGACGGAATACTGCTGCAACTCGTGTATTGGTTGAGACTGGGTCTCATGAGGGAACCGTGTATCACCTCTAGTTAGCACCGTCTTCATGGGAGAAAAGATCTCCATTACTATCTAGGTGGTATGTGATATCGGGACGCTCGTGATCAGGGGAATGAAGACGGGCTGTCTTTTTGTGGATTTTCGCCACGGAAGATATAACCTTTGACGAGATTTTCGTTTGGTCGGAACGGGCGTTGTGGGTGGATGGTTAATGCGTACCTGCTCACTGTAGCTCAGGGACAATTCAACGTCGTCTTTGACGAAGCATTTTGGGGTAGGGAAAGCACTCTGGCTTTGTCGGCAATGGTCACCTAGAGACTCTACTCTAGTTTGACCTTACCCGCGTTAACACTACTTGTGTTAACGGCTTCCGTAGTTCTGAACGAGACCTCGGGCTCAGGAGGGATCGTCTACGCCAATCGCTGTGACCGTACACGTTTGATTGTTACTGGTTTGGCAATTTACTGCTCGGATGTTCATTCAGTCCACTCCAGTTCGATAATGACGTGACCATACCCGTCTTATCGAATGGCGTGGGATTGTGAATTTTCCAATAAATCAGTTGATTCACTCAATTCACGCCGTTTCGATGATAACGTGACTCTACCCGTATCATCGAAAGGCGTGGGATCATGAATCATCCGAGAAAGCGTGTGTGGTGCTTTTCAATCTATTCAATTGTAACTTAACAATCAAATCCACTGTATCTGACAATGGTGATCTCAAAACACGACGCTGATTCAATTGCTGTACCGCCAGCGTAGAACTGTAGAAAGTACTAGCGTTATAATAGTACGTGCTAAGTACCGGCGTAACAAGACTGTTAATCTTATAGGAGCATATGTTCACTACTCATTAGCTACTGCTAGTCTACCTGTGTAGATAGTGTACGCGAATAAGGCTACTAAGGACTATGCATTTGCTACAGGTCAGGTGTAACTACGGTGACTATAGTTTATCTATTTCCGGGGAACTACTCTAAGTTCGTACCAGAATACGTAACCTTATACGTCTTCTTGATACCTGGGTGATAAATATAATGAGCAA
>JANMZB010000607.1:0-1144 GCA_031382725.1 Sphingobacteriaceae bacterium
TCAGCTACAGCAAAAAAAGCTTGCTGAGATGATCACTGAGATCACAAAAGCTCAGTTATTAGTTTGGCGGTTAGGTGTTCTTAAAAATGAAAACCGGGCTACTCCCGCTCAAATATCAATGGCCAAACGAAACAGTGTCGAAACAGCTCTTAACGTGGCCAGAGAAGCCAGACAGATACTGGGCGCAATGGGAATAACCGGAGAATATTCCATTATGCGCCATATGATGAATCTCGAATCGGTGGTTACCTATGAAGGTACACATGATATTCATTTGCTAATAACAGGGCTGGATATTACGGGGATCAGTGCGTTTGAGTGAAGATGATTGCACTTGGTCGAAGCTTACTCACCAGCCCAGCAAACTCATTACTCTCTTAAACTCATCATGCAATCCGGCATTTATAGTAATATTTTCATTAGTTCCCGGATGAATGAATGAAATCTCTGATGCATGCAGCAACATCGTGGTCATTTCCCAGGTTTCCTTAAAAAGCTTATTTTGCTTATTGCATCCGTGCGGTCGGTCGCCAATGATTGGATGATTGATGTGCGCGAAATGTTTGCGCAGTTGGTGCATTCGGCCGGTTTGAGGTATTGCTTCAACTAAAGAATAACGAGAGGTTGCATGGACACCAAGAGCTATATTGATCTCCCCTTTTTTTAAGGTACGGTATTCGGTGAAAGCTTCTTGTAAAGTTCCATTTTCCTTTCGTAATGGGTAATCTATTTCCTCCGCATCGGGCGTGTGGCCACGCACTATTGCCAGATATTTTTTTGAAACCAGGTTTTCTGAGAATAACTGGTGCATTTGAATTTCAATTTCTTTGTTAAGTGCAAAAAGCAACACACCGCCAGTCTTCCGATCTAATCGGTGTACCGGATTAACCCAATGATTGATTTGGTCGCGAAGAAGTTGCAAGGCAAATTCTTGGGCATCCATTGCAATTTTAGACCGATGAACAAGCAATCCATGCGGTTTATTTATAGCCACCAAATGTTCATCCTGAAATAGAATTTCTAACATGAGCCAAAAGTGTGATTAATTTAAGAAAGGTTATTAGATTTTTAGGATACTTAGCCTTGCAGCTGCTCCCTTTTATTTTTAGGAAGTGTGTTATACACTAAATCATAGGAATGGTCA
>JANMZB010000623.1:0-8661 GCA_031382725.1 Sphingobacteriaceae bacterium
CGGTTGCCGCCATTGTCCATGGCAAAATCAGGCCAACCAAAAGCAGCAAACAAAAAGCGCAAAAATGAAATTATAATTTTAACCTTTCAATGGAACTGGAAAAAGAAGTACAAACCAAGTTTGAGAACGAGTACCATAAAACCGTTGTCAATATGCTATATACGTATGGCTGGATAAGTGATATTTTAAAATCCCGTTTAAGTAAAGAGCGCGTTACTCTTCAGCAATATAATATTTTAAGAATTTTGCGCGGGCAGTATCCGGGGCCTGCAACCATTAACTTGCTTAAAGATCGAATGCTTGATAAAATGTCTGATGCTTCCCGTATTGTAGAACGTTTGGTTCAGAAAGGTTTGGTTACGAGGTGTATTAATCAAAGAGACAGAAGAGCCGTAGATATCGTGATCAATGAAAAGGGGCTTGAAGTACTAAAAAAGCTTGATCCGGTAATCACACCAATTGATGTTATGAAAGCTAATTTATCTGAAGAAGAAGCAAAACAATTGAACTTTCTTCTGGATAAGCTTCGGGGCTGATTTTGTGGTTTTCTAAACTTTATGTGAGTTTTGAGTTCTTTTGATCGAACTACTCCTTATGCCCTTGCCGGGCGGGCTTCTTTCTTTTCCTTGATGAAAAGAAACAAAACTCAAGGCTTTCGAGTCTTGAGCTAAAAGTTTAAAAAAAGGCTATCTGCAATCCAAGCCGCGGGTTATTGTTGTGCTGGCTTGGAAATTTTCTAATCCGCTTCTCCGGATTGCTTCCCTTCAGCTCATTATGATTCTTTCTCCAAGCCTTATTTTAAACTTTCTTAACGCTCAATCCTCTGAGGCCGGCCTGCTTGATGCATTAGGCGTTTAAACTTCCGTAACAAAGAATCACTAATAACCTAAGAGCGATCGGTAGCCCGAACAAAAAGGCGATCGAGCATTTTTTTGTTCTTGAACTTTTGGTTCTTTTGTTTCAAGTGGAGACTATATACGTGTTATACCACGGGGATTTTAGAATGCTTTTATAATGCAAAGAATACCTATTATTAGGCCCATGAAGATAAACATCCATATTCTAAATAAGCGCATGTTATTTATACCGTCAGCAAACTTTCCTTCGTAGTGGCCCCAGTTACGCGCATTATATAGGGCTCCCGCACCCATTAGAGAAACAATTCCTGTTAATAAATATTTCCAATCCATTGAATTACAAACGGCTAATTATACACCAAACTTGAAAATTAAGCTATCAAAAAATTCAACAACGCAATTCCAATACCAGCCAGCACAGCAGCAAGTTTTCGTAAGTTAAAATGATGATCTACACTCGATTCAAATAAGATGGTTGTAGAAATATGCAAAAAGATCCCGATTACAACTCCCATAATCTTATCGAAGTAATCATCCAAGTTTCCTATCGAACCCTGGCTCAAAGCTTCACTCAAAAGGTATCCGAGAGGCGACATGGTTGAAAAAAGTATAAGCAATACAATGATCGAATTTTTCGAAATCTTGTTTTGCATCAACACGCTGGCTAGCGCGAAAGATGCCGGAATATGATGTAATCCGATACCAAAAAAGAGCTCATTTTGATGTCCCTGGGCAAGCGGCATCCCTTCCAGAAATGCATGTAAACATAAACTGAACATGATTCCGAATGGGAAAACGTAGTGGTCGTGATGGTGCTTGTGAATATGGCCATGCTCAATCCCTTCAGAAAATTGTTCCAATAAGATTTGAAATAAGAACCCACCCAGTACATACAAACCGATACGATGATCGCCCTGATGGTAAACCTCTGGTATAAGATGGAGAATAGTAATGGCAAATAGGTAGGCCCCGCTAAAAGAGAGGATTAATTTTAAGCGTTGTGTATTATCTTTTTTAAATAAAAAGATAGCCATACCACCGAGAAAACAACTTAAGAATAATAAGATCAGTTTCCAGCTTTCCATTCTGCGTTGATTTTGAGAGTTAAAAACAATGTACTCGTTATATATCCGATGATACAGCCCAGGATAGCACCACTTAGTACATCAGATGGGAAATGTACGCCGACATAGACCTGTGCGAAAATAATGCTGAATGCCCATATAAACGCAATCGGCGCAATCATCCGCCAGCGGCTATAGAAAGTGCCTACAAGAAACATGGCGATAGCAAAATGATTTGTTGCATGGGTAGAAGGGAAACTAAAGCCAACTCCGCAACCAACACGTGCATCTACTTCATTTTTTAGGGTGATGTCATTGCAGGGACGAAGTCGTTGTACTGCGGGTTTAATTACTGATGCTGAAAAGAAATCGGCTACAGCAAATGTGAGTAAAAGAAACAGGAGGCATATCCAGCCGGATTTGCCATAATTACGCGGCAAGAATACAATCAGAAATAAATAAACGGGTGCCCAGAAATATCGGTTTCTGATATAGGGCATTATCCAGTCGAAGAAAGGATTTGACAAGCCTTTGTTAATAGCAAAAAATAGCTGCTCATCAAACTGTAGTAAATACTCAAACATCAGCTTTGCTGCAAGTAAAAATGAGACGATCTGATTGGTTTTCGTTGAAAGCTTCGAGCGAATGGCCGCCGAAATATTCTTGAATTTTGAAGCCGCTGAGCTTGAATAGCCTTTCGAAGTCTGTAAGAGAATAAGCTTTTACATCTTCCTTGAACTTGTATTTTTTGTTTTTCTCCTCAAACTCAATCGACTTAATAATCCTGCCTGCCTTAATGCGTTTGCTAATATTGAAATCAATTCCATCTATAGTCTTTATCTCGCTTTCTACCAGGCTCTTCAGAATTTTATGGCTGTTAAAGTAATCCAGTACCAATACACCATTTTTACTCAAAGATTTTCTGAAGGATTTTAGCGCATTAATATTATCACGGTCGTTTTCAAAGTAACCAAAACTTGTAAAGAGGTTCAGCGCGTAATCAAAGTAGTTGATAAAAAGCAAGTTTCTCATGTCATGCTGATAAAACTTAAGCTTTTCGTTTTCGAACTGTTTAGCATGTTTTATGCTTGAAAACGACAGATCAATGCCGGTTACATCATAGCCTTTTTCGTTCAGGTAAATAGCGTGGCGCCCTTTACCGCAGGCAATGTCAAGCATGCGAGCATTTGGTTCCGGCTTTAAATGATCGCATAAATTATCGATAAAAAATTCGGCTTCCGCGTTGTTTCGCTGATGGTATAGAATATGATAATAAGGCGAATTGAACCAGTTTTGGTACCACTTAACAGCCATGTATAAAATTTAAAGCTTGCAAATATATATAAATAAGCTTTTGTACTGCTTTTAAGGTTGGGCGTTGCTCTTTATATTGCTATTTTTGACCTCCTAAATACAAAAATAAGTGACTCTCATAAAATCGATTTCAGGCATAAGAGGTATAATTGGCGGTACTCCCGGAAACGGATTAACGCCTGTTGATATATTAAAATTCACAGCAGCTTTTGGAAAATGGACTGAGCAAAAAAGCGGAAAAAAGAAGATTGTAATTGGTCGTGATGCACGCATTTCTGGCGAGATGGTTAGAAATTTAATTGCCGGAACTTTACAAAGTATTGGAATTGATGTAATCGATCTTGGGCTTTCAACCACACCAACCGTTGAAGTTGCAGTGCCTGATGAAAATGCTGGCGGCGGAATTATTATAACTGCCAGTCATAATCCAAAGCAATGGAACGCATTGAAATTGCTAAATGAGAACGGTGAATTTATCAGCGAAGCGGATGGGAAAGAGGTATTGGAACTTGCTGAGCAACCCGACATGACGTTCGCAGACGTGAATAACCTGGGTACGATAACCCTTGATGATACCTATCTTGAAAAACATATCGAAAAAATACTTGCTCTAAAGCTGGTTGAAGTGGAAGTAATTCGCAAAGCCAATTTTAAAGTGGCGATCGATTGCGTTAACTCCAGCGGCGGAATTTTTGTGCCGGCTTTGTTGAAGGCTTTAGGCGTTGAAACAGTGTATGAATTGTATTGCACGCCCGATGGCCATTTTCCGCACAACCCCGAACCTTTGCCGGAGAATCTATTGGCGCTTTCGCAGGAAGTACTTGCCAAAAATGCTGATTTGGGTATTGCGGTTGACCCGGATGTTGATCGTTTATGTTTTGTATGTGAAGATGGAAGTATGTTTGGCGAGGAGTATACTTTGGTAGCTGTGGCAGATTATGTGTTAAAAAATACTCCCGGAAACACTGTGTCTAATCTTTCTTCTACTCGCGCTTTACGCGATGTTACGGAAGCATCGGGTAACGAATACAATGCCTCGGCAGTTGGAGAGGTAAACGTAGTGAACAAAATGAAGGAAACTAACGCGGTTATTGGGGGCGAAGGAAACGGTGGTGTGATTTATCCGGAATCACATTACGGTAGAGATGCGTTGGTAGGGATAGCATTGTTTTTAACGCATCTTGCCAAATTCGGTAAATCCATCTCTCTTTTGAGGAGCTCATATCCCGGCTATTTTATCTCAAAAAATAAAATAACACTTACCCCGGAAATGGATATTGATGCTTTACTTAAAAAGGTAGAAAAGAAATACGAGAAGCAGCCGCATTCAACTATCGATGGTCTGAAGATTGAATTTGATAAACAATGGGTTCATTTACGCAGATCGAATACCGAGCCGATTATTCGGATATATTCGGAAGGAGATTCTGAAACTGTAGCGACTAATCTGGCTAATAAGATTATTGGTGATATAAAAGAAATATTGAAGCTGAAAGAGTAGATTGTGTGTGTTGGGATAATTCATGAATTATCCTTACTAGAAGGAGTAGATTGTGTTGGGGTAATTCATGAATTATCCTTACAGATGCATAAGATTATAAAAGAAACTTCTATTGAATGAAGCGAGAGAAATATATAATAACCGCTTTTATGCTTCTGTTTAGTTTATTAGCTAATAGTCAGATCATAAATCTTGGTGACCCTGAATTTAAAGGGAAAATTCAAAGCGTAAAAGAATACTCTAAAAAATTTAAAAATGATTGGCGAGAATTTGTATTTGATTCAGCTTTTAGGCTTAACGAAAAGAAAAGTTACCGAGAAAATAATTTGTTAGAAGTTGTGAACTGGACTTATCTTGACTTAGATTCTGTTCTTATTGTAAACGAAACTATTAATGGGGTTAGGTTTATCAGCAAATCCTATTTCGATAATAATAAAAGGTTGAAAAGATATGAATCCTATTCATCAGTTGATTTAGAACATCCAAGTATAATTGAAACCGATGTCGTTTATGAGAACAATCAAATAGAAAAGTATAAAAGGATTCTTCTTAATAATAGAGATACAACGATCGTAGAATCTTATCTGTTTAAACGAAATAGGAATAATTCGAAAGTTATAATCAAAAAGGCAATTAATAACAATATCGATCCTGAAACGATAACTTTTAAATACGACAAAAAAGGCAATCTGGTTAGTAAATCAGTCAATTATAATAATCCTAAAACAGTTTTGGGAGGTGTTAAAACATGGTCTTCGAATAGAAAAGACAAATACAGAATTGATTATAAATATGACAATTTTGGAAATTGGATTAAAAGTTATTCAGTAACGAGGTATCGGAAATATAACTTGAACGAAAGAGAATTAAAATATAATAATTGGGGCGGTTAAGCTGTACTTGCTTTTAGTTTTTCTTTAGCTCATAAGAATCGCTTTTAATCAGTACTCGCTTACACCATCACTAAACATCCCTGCATGCGTGTATACCTAGATAATGCTGCTACCACACCCTTAGACCCCGAAGTTTTAAAGGAAATGTACGCCACGATGGAAAGCCACTTTGGCAATCCTTCATCTATACATGCCCACGGTCGCGAGGCGCGTACAATAATCGAAAAAGCGCGTAAGATTGTTGCATCATCTTTAAATACTTCTCCTTCCGAAATCTTCTTTACATCCGGGGGCACGGAAGCTGATAACATGGCTATTCGTTGTGGGATAATAGATAATAATATTAAGCATGCCATTACCACCAAAATAGAACATCATGCCGTTTTGCATACATTGGAAGCTATGCAGGCAAGTGGTTTGATTGAGCTCAGCTTTGCCGAAACAGATCAAAAGGGGAATTTAAATCACGATTATTTAGAAAAGCTGCTACAAAATTCTGAGCGCAGTTTTGTGTCATTAATGCACGCCAATAATGAGATTGGAACCTTAACCGATATTGAAGCAGTTGGCGAACTATGCAAAAAATACGATGCGATATTTCATTGCGATACTGTTCAAACAATGGGGCATTACCCTATAGATCTACAGAAATTGAAAGTAGATTTTGTGACCTGTGCGGCGCATAAATTTCATGGGCCAAAAGGAGTGGGATTTTTATATATAGATAGTAATCTTAAGATCAACCCTTTAATTTACGGTGGTTCCCAAGAGCGAAATATGCGAGGAGGAACAGAAAATTTATACGGAATCGCGGGTTTGTCTAAAGCCTTGGAAATTGCCTGCAGAGATATGGTTGATCATCAGAACTATATCCAGGGCTTAAAGACTTACATGATTGATCAACTCGTTTCAGCCATACCTGGGATAGAATTTAACGGCGAGATTGATCAGGATAAAAGTTTATATACGATTCTTAATGTGTTATTTCCGGAAACTGATCTGGCCGATATGCTTCTTTTCAATTTGGATATTGCAGGTATCTCCGTTTCGGGAGGAAGCGCATGTAGTTCGGGTACTAATATCGGCTCACATGTGTTAGAGGGCATTGGTTCTAATCCAAATCGGCCTGCCGTTCGCTTTTCTTTCAGTAAGCTTAATACCAAAGAAGAGATAGATTATGTGATAGCAAAACTAAAAAGTCTCTTTTAATCAGATTAATGCCATTCTTTTATTAATAGATTCTTATGCAATGTCGTTTAGTTAAGCCGTTGAATGGCTGGTGAAGGACACCAGTCATGGCCTGGCAAGCCGTGGTTTGTGTCTTCACAAACCACTAATTAAACGACATTGTATCCTTATGTGCTAATAACAAGACTGATTCAAACCTTATCATGCTTTAATATTATCTTTTACCCCACTTTTTAGAATAAACCATAAACTTGATGTATTTATCCTTACTGCTGCTGGTTAGCTCTGCAATATAATTACCCGCCAAATCTTTAATTTCTGTAGTGGTACTTTCATCAGTATTAGTAAAATCTTTACCTCTATAATTGCCCGAGCTGTGCATATCATTAAGTAACGCAAGGGCCGCTGATAAAAAGGAAGAGCTATTCATCATATCCTCAACTTCCGTGAGCTTAAAGTAATAAATCGAAACTTTACTATTATCATCCGTATTCTTTTGAACGATTGACTGATTGCATTTAAGGTCAACAGTTGTTTTATAATATTCCTTGTTTTGTGCAGCGTCTTTGCTGAGAAGCTCCCCCTGATTTATTGCAAACTCGTTTTGTGCATCTTTAATAAGCATGTTTAGATTTTTTCTGTAGCTGGTTGAATCCTGGGCTTTGATGGTTGTAGCAAAAAATATTAACAATAATGGTAATACTATTTTTTTCATTTCTTTGGGATTTAGGAGGTTTTATAAATGTTCTATTTGTATGTAAATAATAAATTCATCATTACGCTGAAACCAACGTACGCCAATTTGCACATGCTCTGCTGAGTAAAAGGTATTTTGAGGGCCGTTCTTTTCTTTGGTAACATTCAATCGCAAATCGTTAATGCAACTTTCTACTGTTTTTATTACTTCATCATATTTCGGCCTTACCATATACTCGAATCTATATATGTTCATTATGGCTTTAAAGCTTATTTTATCTACGCCTTTAGAAAGTACGGTTTGTGTGGCTCCGGGCACTTCTATCTTTGAATTGTAGAAGTAGTTATCATTATCTATGTTTTTAAAAACAGGGCCGGTGCTGTTAGGTTCGCCCATTAATTCTTTTAATGAGAAAGCATTTGCCTGTGCTGCGTTGATAGCTTTTTGGAGTGATAAACAAAATTGGTTGGGTTCTTTTACAACATTCCAATTAGAAAAAATCCAAACCTAGTACGTTTTTTTAATAGGATCATCCGACAAGGCTGCTATCCATTTGCCGTCTTTAGTTTTCATCAACTGATAATTTATTCCGTTTTGAACAATAGGGTCAACGGTTGCAAGCCCCTGCGATTTATAATCATTTACAAAATCAGTCATTTGTTTTTGCACAGCATCTTTATGGCTGTTTTCATATTTATACACGGCAAAATAAGTAACGCCCAATTCTTCGGAAATTTTATTGTAATAGGTTTCATCAGCATCAACATAATTCGATGCTCTGAATGATTCTCCTCTTTCATTTGTGAATTTCTCGCCTATCGAGTCTTTATAACTTTTTGCGCTGCTCTCAATTAGATGCTTAAATAATGGCGCATAATTTTTTTGCTGACTATACGATTTTGAAAATGCCGTTACGAGCAGCAGTAGAATTAAAATGCATTTGTTCATTTGAAAAGATATTAGATATGAGATTAGAGATTTTAGGGTGTCTATTTTTATTATTAAGTAGTCGTCCCTTAAAAAGTCATTTTGCATAATTATAGAAAGCAGAATGGCTTTTTGTTAAACAATTGGTCATCAAAATGAGCCGGACAAAAAGCTGCCAAAGATTATCCTTCCAGATATTCATCATCCTTTTTAAGTTCAT
>JANMZB010000624.1:0-2532 GCA_031382725.1 Sphingobacteriaceae bacterium
ATGAACTTAAAAAGGATGATGAATATCTGGAAGGATAATCTTTGGCAGCTTTTTGTCCGGCTCATTTTGATGACCAATTGTTTAACAAAAAGCCATTCTGCTTTCTATAATTATGCAAAATG
The DNA here is from genome assembly GCA_031382725.1 of Sphingobacteriaceae bacterium. GTDB lineage: Bacteria > Bacteroidota > Bacteroidia > Sphingobacteriales > Sphingobacteriaceae > Paradesertivirga. The sequence goes on from JANMZB010000624.1 coordinate 123, forward strand.
ACTTTTTAAGGGACGACTAAATAGCGTCTATCCTTACTTAAAAGAACTTACAGTTTTATTTACGTTGCCAAAAAGTTCATTCACGATTTTAATTATTGGAGCAATTATATTTTTAACTTTTATTTTGTACCTGAAAATAAGTTGTCGGACAGTAAAAACAAAAAATGAGCTTTTATTAAAGGGTACTAACTTAAAGAGTGTCAAACCTCTACCTCTTACAACATAATAATAATCGCTTGTATCAAAATCTTCCTGCTTCCAAACTTTAGGGCATTGTTCAAGCGGATTAAACTGTCGGGCGGTTAGATCAATGTGAAAGCCGTCTACAGCTATCCAGAAATGTGGTTTAGGGGTTTTTCTGAAAATAATTTTTGAATCAACAAAAGGCGTTTTGCCGATTGCCGCAAGATTATTCATTAATTCGTGAGATACCTGGAGACAACGCCCTATAGATTTTTTCGGATCAAGGCATCTTAAACGGTTATCGTCAATCGTTTCTTTTACAACTTGCCATATCGCTTCAGGTAGTTCAGTATGATCTAATTTAAGGTCGATTTCATTTTTATCATCCTGTATTTTTTGTATTTCTGAGAGCATGGCAAATCAATTATACTATTTACCTGATTTACGAAAAACGCCTAAATTTGTTACCGCTATTCATTAAAAGAGCATTCGCGATACTATTATTAAACTGAGTTCGATTTTAAAATGTGAAGATGGTTTTAATAAAAGCAATGTTTTGAATTTAGAGGTATTGGCGTTAGGGATTGAAGTGAAAATCCTTTTTGTTATCCCTGAGCGCAGTGGAAGGGCGGACAAAAAGATTGTAACGTAAAGCCCGCCCGAACGCCCAAAAACAAAATCTATAATCTAACTCAGGTTATTATTTTTTTTCATAGTTTAAATAAACATTAATATTATATCAATACACTATCTACTGAAGAAATTATGAGGTATAATCAGGGTCAGAATCAGCCGAGAAATTATCAAATTTGTGAGGATACGTTCGGGTGTTACCCTTGATGTGAGGCACTTTTGAAAATTGCCCTTTCAAACGCTCAAGGTATGGTTTTGATTTGTTTACTAAATCTGGTGCTTTAGCTTTAAAATCTTCAAAAATTGAAGAACCATCCGCACGCTTTTTTGTAACGTAATTTATTCCCGCGACAAGTGCCGCGCCTGTAGCTAATAATTTTAAAGTTCCCATGATAGAATATTTTATTAATCGGGACAAAGAAAGTGCCAAAAAAGTGTGTTCCCCGATGAATAGCTTTTAAACTTCCAATAACAAATTTTGTATTAAATTTAGAGAAAGTCCATAATGCTCAAAGAAATACAACAATTAAGTGAAATAGCTACCAAACCAAGCCGTACTATTATCGGCTTAATGTCGGGAACTTCGTTGGACGGACTTGATATAGCTGTTTGTAAATTCCACGGCTCAGGCCTCGAGACTCGTGTGGAATTGTTAAATTTTAAAACCGTAACCTACGATTCGGATTTTCAAACGGAAGTTAAATCGATATTCGCTAAAGAAATAGCAAGCCTGCTTAAAATAACCCTTCTTAATGAATACATTGGAACTTATTTTGCAGAACTGATCTTGCAGAGTTTGAAGGAATGGAATATAGAACCAACATACATAGATCTAATCGCTAGTCATGGCCAAACGATCTTTCATGCACCTTCCATCAGTCATAATTTGAAAGGATACTCTAATGCTACTTTACAAATAGGCGATGGCGATCATATTGCTGTTAAAACGGGCATTATTACTTTAAGCGATTTCAGGCAAAAGCACGTTGCCGCTGGCGGAGAAGGTGCCCCACTAGCCGTTTATGGAGATTTTTTGATTTTTTCTGACCAAGTTGAAAATCGAATATTGTTGAATATTGGAGGCATAGCCAATTTTACATTTCTTCCTTCACGGTCAAAGCCGGAATTGGTGTTTTCCACCGATATCGGTCCCGGAAATACATTGATGGATCAATTCGTTCAGGCAAATTATCCAGGTATGCGATACGATAAGGGCTCGGAAATCGCTTCATCAGGAAAGATAATTGATAAATTATTGAAAGCCTTATTTGACAACCCGTTCTTTGATTCCCCTATCCCCAAAACCACGGGGCCTGAACTTTTCAACCTTAAATATTTAGATGAAGCATTAAAAGCATCAGATAATCATAACATATCAAATAACGATGTGCTGGCGACACTGTGCCTTTTCTCGGCTTTATGTATTTGTAAAGGAATTAAGAACGCTATTGCTGATGAACCTTTCGTGATCTACTTAAGTGGCGGGGGCATGTATAACACGTTGCTGGTAACCCATATCCGCAATGAATTACCGGGTATACAAGTGAAAAGCACTGCTGATTTGGGTATACATCCGGATGCAAAAGAAGCACTG
>JANMZB010000628.1:0-12556 GCA_031382725.1 Sphingobacteriaceae bacterium
CCCTGCCATTTTTCCTTGCACTGCCTGCGTTGCGGTTAAAACGGGTTGTTTCACCAATTCTTCGCCTTTTACACTGGCAGTTGCCCCCGTGATGTCCACCTTCCGTTGCGAACCATAACCTACCACAACTACTTCTTGCAGTTCTTTGGAGTTGGTTTTCATCACAATATTGATTTCAGTACGACCATTTACGGCAACTTCTTGCTCATCAAAACCAACCGATGTAACCACCAAAATGGCATTATCAGGAGCATTTAAGGAAAAATTCCCATCGACATCCGTTGCAATTCCAATAGTAGTATTTTTGATTTTTACGGATGCCCCTGGAATGGTTTCGCCTTTGCTATCTGTTACTTTTCCCGTAATTGTAAATGCTGTTGCCGATAGCTTCAAAGCTAACAGACAAACTAATATGATAGTATGTGTTATAAATTTCATAATAATGGATAAATTAAAAACGTTCAAAGCCACATCTTAATGACCTTTTGAAGTTCTTATGACGAATGGAATGCTAAGATTATCGGAACCGATAATTTAAAGGGTTTGGCTTGAAGGCGGTCCTCTTGAGGAGTAGGAAGAGAGTTTTACAAAATAAAATTCAACACTTTTTGAAGGTAATAATCTTACATCAGATATTTCTAAAAGGCTGACAACCGATTCTGACAGAATAAAAGTCTTGTCGAAATGCACATTACAAGCAAAGCAAGGATATTCAGCTTTGCTGATATGTAATTTGTGATGACAACTGGTATGTTTTGCAACTTCTGAGCAGGAAGTTTGAGCTGTATGATTATGAAAAAAATCTAAAGGCAGGGCTGCAACTGTGAAACACAGTAACAGTAAAGAAGCTATAACCCTGATTGATTTTTTACACATAATCTAATAATACAATTCTGTATGATATAAGTTTATGTCACAAAGATATCTAATCCTTTATCTAAGTGGCAAGGTTAAATTTAACTTAATATCTTTAGTCCTCTCTATCGATAGGTTTATAAATCGTAAACGCTTTTTATTAAATAAAATCAGTTCATTTTGATAATTTTCAAACTTGATGACAATACTATCCGCTAAGAAATCTTTGTTAAAAGCCGGGAGTAAATAGTGTTGAACAACAAAATATTAAGAATTAATAAATGGGTTTAAATATCAATAATACCACTATGCCAAAACGTGTAGCACTGGTAACCGGCAGCACAACCGGACTAGGAAAAAGCATTGCTTTAAGTTTGGGTCAATTGGGCTTCAAAGTAGCCATGAACTATTATAATAATGAAGAGCGGGCAACTGCGGCTTTCGCCCAGTTTGAAGAGGCAGGTGGTGAAGGTTTTTTGGTTCGTGCAGATGCGTCTGATGCAGAAGACGTTAATAAAATGTACGAGCAAATAAATGAGAAGCTAGGACCTGTAGATATTTTAATTTGTAATGCTACACCAGACCAGCCTCAAAAAACTATCGAAGAATACGATTGGGACACCTATCAAAAATTAATTAATTTTTTTGTAAAAAGTCCTTTTTTGCTCACTAAAGCTTGTCTTTCCCACATGAAGCAACAGCAATGGGGACGGATTATTAATATCACCAGCGAGGTTTTCCAATTGGGAGTTTCTCCATTTACAGCTTATGTGGCCGCAAAAGGGGGACAGGTTGGATTTTCGAGAAGTCTGGCACAAGAGCTTGCACCCTTCGGCATAACAGTAAATATGATTGCGCCGGGCTGGATACCGGTTGAGCGTCATGAAAATGATCCGCAGGAAGCGAAAGATACTTACCTGAAAGGAATTCCGGCAGGACGCTGGGGTACACCCGACGACGTGTCGGGAGCTGTGGCTTATTTCGTAGGCGAGGATGCTGGTTTTGTTACAGGACAAAGTCTCTCTGTAAATGGCGGCCATACGGTAGCCGGATAAATGATCAATACACACCAACAATTAATAACAATCAATATTTAAGTAATGGCCGCACTAGATAAATCCACCATAGAGCAGAAAGATGAACAATTATTTCTCGCAAATGCGGAAGCGGCACTTTTAGAAATGGAAAAAGCGGCGGATGGGATAAGTATTGTTGGCGTAGGTTTGGTAGCATACATTCCCGGCAATGAAACTTCTAGGTGGATTTCCAGAATGAAAGTAGTAAAAGCAATCGGTGACGATGAAGCCAGTTTTTTGGCTATTGCGTACACTAAAGCCGCTGAAATGGCAAGGACGCATCAGGATAGTGGAAGCGAAGTTCGACCACCGCTTCGTGGTGAGTTTGGCTATAAAGGGGGAGTGATCCGAAAAGTTCGTTCAGGTTATATTCTGGCCACTTTTTCAGGGGCACATTGGACGAAGGATCTTATAGTTTCGGAAGCGGGGATTAATTATTTGTTGAAGCATATAAAAGAAAGCCAGTAACAGATTGAAATGAATTGTTACCTCAAGCTAGGCTGGGCTGGGTTATCCTTGGCAATGATTTGAGTTACAGGTTACCGATGAAATCACCAATCAGATCGCTGTTTTGTGGAGACACGAACCAAGGCTGGGAGAGATACAAGAGAAGTGTATATTTAACATTGAAATCTTAATATCATACGCTCGCACCAGCATGGGGACCTATCTACGTTGCTTCTCCAGCCAGGACTGATAAGCCGCCTTTCCGCGTTCAAACTCAGTAGCGGAGGAGTAAAAATGATGCGACTTGTCGTTTCTCTCCACATTCAAAACATAATAGATAAAGTTTGTTGTGGCTGGATTAAGGGCGGCTTTAATAGAGTTTTCAGAAACGGAGGAGATCGGGCCTGGGGGAAGGCCGGTAAATTTGCGGGTGTTATATGGAGAATTGGCTTCCAGATCGCTTCTGTGTATGGTACCATCCCAACGATTTTCCATCTTCGCTACATAAACGGCAGTTTGATCAATACCTAGTTGCATTCCTTTCTTTAAGCGGTTATATATCACCGAGGCTATAACCGGACGCTCCTGATCGTAGCGGGATTCGGTTTCAATCAGAGAGGCAATGGTGATTATTTCATGTGGAGTTCTTTTCAGCCGCCGGGCCCGTTCGGTGTATTCAGACTTCCAGTTTTTTTTAAACTCCTCTACCATCTTTTTTATTATAAACTGAGCAGTAGCATTCCTCGGAAAATCGTAGGTGCTCGGATACAAATAGCCTTCCATGTTTTTTGCCGCCGGGTCGAAGTCGCTAATGAGGGAAGCATTACACATAAGGTCGAGTACGGCTTCTTCACTCATTTTCGGATCCTGCGGAAATTTTGCAATCATGCGTTTCGCAATATCAAAGCGGGTAAAACCTTCGGGAATAGTTAATCTGATAGTTCTGTCTTTTCCTTTTTCCAGTAACTTCAATACATGGAGCGTTGTGATGGGGGATTCAAACTGATATTCGCCCGCCTGCATCACGGTACTACTACCCAGTGTTTTAAGATAGATTTTCGTTGCAATTTCACTCGAAAGAATTCCTTGGGAAGCTAGTTTAGCAATAATTCCGTTTGGCGTGGCCCCTTTCTGGATTTGAATATATTGATTGCTTTTATTGTGCGTATGTGGTGTATTCAGGGACCTGTACATCCAGAATGAAAAACCGGCAACTGCAATAATGACCAAAAAAACAAGAAACTTTAAAGATTTCATGGTACGGTACTCAATATAACCAGCAATATGCTGATTAATTTGTTAAATTTTGTGTTTCGTGCCTTACGCCCCGATTTTATAATTACCATATCCCGGGGCTGATTTTCCTCCACCCTGACAATTTCTATTGGATCAATATCATGCAATTCCAGTTGTTTGTATTTTTAGTTTCCACTCCTTGGTTCTATCATTTCCTCAACGCCCCCCACAATATCTCCACCGGATGCTGTACAGTCCTTTTAGTTCCATCTTTAATTTGATGTCTGCAAGAAGTTCCTGAAGCTGCCAGCAGTGTATCATTTGCAGCGGCCCGTACTGCAGGAAACAGCACCAACTCCCCAATCTGTTGGGAAATTTCATAATGCTCTTCTTCATAACCGAACGATCCCGCCATTCCACAACAACCTGAAGGAATGAGTTGGGTGTGGAAGTTTTCGGGAATGCTCAACATTGTTTTTAAATGTTCCTGCGATGATAATGCTTTTTGGTAGCAATGCCCATGTATTAAAACCTGTTTCTTTTCAGATGTAAACTGACTAGAATCAATGTTTCCCTTTCTAATCTCCTTAGCCAAAAACTCTTCAATCGTAAACGTATTCTTGGCAATGTTCAAGGCTTCTACAGCATTGCCTTTCTCTGCTAGGTCGATATACTCATCCCGAAAAGTTAAAATTGCCGATGGCTCAATTCCAATTAAAGGGGTTTCATCCGAAATCAAACCGGAGAAGATTTTGATATTTTTATTCGCAATTAAGGCAGCTTTTTTTACTAGTCCTTTAGAAAGATAAGTTCTCCCACTTTCTAAATGTTCAGGGATAACGACTTCAAAACCCAAAGCTTCCAGCAACAGAATTGATTTTTTACCTACTTCAAGGTCGTTATAATTAGTAAACTCATCGCAAAAAAGATATACCTTCTTATGAAGCGTTTGCTGTTTTTTACGATTCTTTTTATACCATGACCTTAATGTTATCGGATTCAGTTCCGGCATACTCCGATCAGGATGGAAACCAACCAACTTATTCGCAGTACGGCGCAATGCTTCGGTCTTAAAAATTAAGTTGTAAGCAGGTGGGAAAATGGATGCCAGCTTCATTTGCTGACTGAAATTTCCGATCAACTTACTTCGGAAAGGAACACCGTTTTTGTCATAATAATTCTGAAGAAATTCAGCTTTCATTTTAGCAACATCTACGCCTGATGGACATTCTGTTTTGCAACCTTTACAGCTCAGGCAAAGATCCATTACATCTTTTATCTCTTTGTGATTAAAGGGATGTTCATCATGCTCGTTACTTAAAAACTGCCTTAACACATTCGCTCTCGCCCTTGTGGTATCCTTTTCCTGGCGTGTGGCCATATAACTCGGGCACATCACTCCGCCCGAAATAGCACTTTTTCGACAGTCGCCGGAGCCAGAACATTTTTCGGCTAAACCAAGAATTCCTCCCGTTAAGGAAAAATCGAAAGTGGTTGAAGTATCTCTATTTTCAACGCCTTGCTTTACCCTTAAATGAGTATCCATTTTCGGTGTTTTCGTAATCTTCCCGGCATTGAAAATATTATTCGGGTCGAAGATGGCTTTAACCTGTTCAAAAAGCTGGTAAGTTTCATTTCCCAGCATTGCAGGTATAAACTCGCCCCGCAAACGCCCATCTCCATGTTCACCCGATAATGATCCTTTGTATTTCTTTACAAGCTCTACGGTATCAGCCAAAATATTCCGGAACACCGAAACACCTTCAACAGTTTTCAGATTTACCAGCGGCTCAACGTGCAATTCGCCGGCACCGGCATGAGCATAATAGGATGCTTTCACATCATATTTATCTAAAATAAGTTGCAGATCATGAATGTATTCGGGTAGTTCCTGGGGCGAAACGGCGCAATCTTCGATCAGGTTTACCGGCTGAAAATCTCCGCGGAGGTTCCGTAAAAGTCCTAAACCCGCCTTGCGGACTTCCCATGCGTATTTCGATTGATCGTTATGCAGAACTGGAAATGCGTAGCCGTAACCTGTTTGTTTTAAGTCGCTTATTAACGTTTGAACTTTTGAGTTGAGTGTGCTAAGCTCATCCCTCATAAATTCAACCATTAAAATGGCTGCCGGATCTCCCTCTATAAAAAACCTGTTTTTTTCGTATTCCGGATGGCCGATAGTAAAATCAAGGATGTATTTATCTACTAGTTCGGATGCCATTGGATTATGGCTTAACGCGACAATGTTTGCTCGTAAAGCCTCCTCAATCGAATTACAATGAATACAAATTACAGCAGTTTCTTTTGGCGGTAAGTCTATTAAATTAAGTTTCACTTCCGTGATGAACGCTAACGTGCCTTCGGAACCAGCCAATAGGCTACAAAGATTAAATTCCTTGCCTTGCTGATTAAACGGTTTCATCTCCAAAAGAGCATCTAAAGCATAACCTGTGTTTCTTCTCACTACAGAGGCCTTCGGAAAGTTATTTTTTATCAGATTCTGATTCTCTGCGTCATTTAATAGATCAACTAGTGAAGCATCAATCTTTCCTCTAAAACTATTTTGATCAGTAGCGTTTAAATCTCCAGATGTTAAAGTTACTTCCGATCCATCGCTAAGAATAACCTTTGCTTCAAGCAAATGATCTCGTACCGCTCCCCAAACAATGCTATGCAAGCCGCAGGAGTTGTTGCCAACCATTCCGCCAATCATGGCTCTGTTCGCGGTAGAAGTCTCCGGGCCGAACATCAATCCGTGTGATCGAAGGTTATAGTTGAGGTCATCTCGTATTACTCCGGGCTGTACTCTAACCCATTTTTCTTGAGCATTAATCTCAATAACTTTACTGAAGTGCTTCGAAATATCAACCACAATACCATCTCCAACTACCTGTCCGGCAAGTGATGTGCCTGCCGCCCGTGGTATTAGAGTTAATTTATACCTCGTTGCTAAATCGATAAGAAGTTTTAAATCATGCTCGTTTTTTGGCAGTGATACAGCCAAAGGCTTTTCCTGATATACAGAAGCATCGGTTGAATAAGCTAATAATTGTGTTTGGTGAAGAGATGAATTATCAAAGTACAATTCTCCGCTAAAGTATTGCACCAGCTCTTCAAAATAATTCTGCATTTAATTATGAGGTCTAAATGGCCTTTTGTATTGATCAATTACAACAAAACAAGTCTATGATTATACTAAAACGTAGCTCAAAAATAAGATTATAATAAACTGAAAGTTGGGGCAAATAGATTTATTTCAAGAGATTGTTTGTTTTTTGGGATATGACGTTTCTAGATAGGTAATTACTTAGCAACCGATACCGGAATGCTTGCCAAACCCGTGGCAACATTATGGCTTTTGGCAGGTAAAGTTATTGTGTAATTATTGGCCTTGTTAAGCTTACCTAGTAAAACTGCGCTTTTACCTGTCGTGGTTGTAAATACATCCATTTCATTTGGCAATACAGCACTTGTGAGTTTAACAGATTTTTCTGTTTCACCTCTGTTAATAAGCATAACACTTAAAGTTTGATTATTGAAATTGCTAAACCCTAAAGAAAGTATATCGGAATTATCAGAGATTGCGTCACATCGGATAGAGTTTGCCTTAATTTTGTTTGTTACTTTAATAGCCTGCCAATTTTGTAGTCCGGTATCGTCAGGGCTATTAGTAAGGTAACACCATAAATTGATGTTTCCGTAGTATAAGGCATTATACAGAGCGCCGCAATAACCCATTAATCCTTCATCTGTAAGATCATTTTTATGACCCGATGTCTCCGACATCCACATTTCCTTTTTGTGAGTAGCGGCAAACTGGTAGGTATTAGCCCATTGAGTTGCACTTGCGCCTCCAACTTTAATTCCATCAGTATCATAATTATGAAGTGCAAAGGCATCAAGCCTTTCCATAAGATCCGGGTATTTTACCATCTCTTCATAAAATTTAAGTACATTATTTTGAGCCCATAATATTTCCCCTAAAAACATTTTGGTGGTTAATCCATCTTTTTTAAATCTCTTGGCAACCACATCGGCAGTAATTGCTAATTCTGATGGTGAGTATACTAAAGAGCCGTAAGGTTCATGAAATTCTGGTTCGTTTTGAATACTTATTGAATATATTTCTTTTCCGGTTCTTTTTTTCCATTCTTTTAACCAGCCTGTAATCCATTCAGCAAATTCTTCACGCATTTCTGGTTTTAACTTTCCACCGCAAAGGTATCTGGTGGCGGCATAATTACAAGGCGACCAGCTTGGTAATACCTCTGTGCCTCCTAATCCGTAAATTGAGTAGGGAGAAGAACTCATGTCTTTCATCCATACCGGAGGAGAAAAAATAGTAGCAATAAAAAAAGGAGGATTGGGTAGAGCATATACTTTTTTAGCCCAGTTAATATGATCCGGCGACCAAAGAAATTTAGATTCGTCCAAAACATTAGGATCGTTATTATCATTAGCAGCTTCTTCCAGTTCACCAGCATATTCTTTATCAACTACTATGCGATAAAAAGCTGGGTCTAATTGTAAGGTTCTATCATCAACCCAACCGTGGCTTCCAAAGCCAACTATTTTTTGATGGGTTTTACTTATATCAATTGCAACCGTAGCTACCGGACCAGTAGGAGCCTGAATTGTAACCTCTGGTTGCGGTGGAACGGCACTTTTTTTTGAACAACCAAGGGAGATGTTGACAGCTACAAAGAGGATAGTGAGATAAGTTTTCATTTTAAGACTGTTGTAATTAGGTTTATACTTAGCAATTTCATAATTATTTATTTTTATATCGAATTGATGCCTTATCGTATCAAAATTGGTACTGAAATCTTACAAATTCTTATTTTGGCGGCCATGATCGCTTTCAACTCCAAACTTCCTCAAGTTGGTACTACTATTTTTACGGTGATGTCCAAACTTGCTGCCGATAATAACGCTATCAATTTATCTCAGGGATTTCCCGATTTTGACGGGCCTGCCGAACTGGTAGAGCTGACTCACAAGTATATGCGTGAAGGGAAAAATCAATACGCACCAATGGGCGGTGTTCCGGTTTTAAATGAGAGAATTTCGGAAAAGGTGAATGCGCTTTATGGAGCAGAATATCATCCGGAGACGGAAATAACAATTACCGCCGGAGGCACTCAAGCCATATTTACAGTTTTAGCTTCTGTTGTTCATCCCGGCGACGAAGTAATTATTTTTGAACCGGCGTATGATTCTTATGCGCCTTCTATCAAGGTGTTTGGCGGCTTAGTCAAATCTTTAGAACTCTCGCCGCCCGACTACAAAATTGATTGGAACATGGTTAAAAAGCTCATCACCAATCGAACAAAAATGATAATCCTAAACTCACCTCAAAATCCAACGGGAACCATTTTAAAGCAGGAAGATATAAATGAACTTATAAAACTTACAAGAGGTACTGATGTATTTATTTTAAGTGATGAAGTTTACGAGCATATGGTTTACGATGATCTTGAGCATTTAAGTATGGCCAAATTTCCGGAGTTACGCGAAAGGAGTTTTATCATCGCTTCTTTCGGGAAACTTTTCCATAACACCGGCTGGAAAGTTGGGTATTGCTTGGCTCCGCCGCAGCTAATGAAAGAATTCCGGAAGATTCATCAGTATCTTGTTTTTAGTGTTAACGCTCCAGTACAATACGCTATCGCGGATATGCTCTTAGAAAAGGAATATTATTCTTCACTAAAAAGTTTTTTCACTCAAAAACGAAATTTTTTCAGGGATTTATTGCGGCAAACACGTTTTCAACTGCTACCTTGTGAGGGATCTTATTTTCAATGTGCTTCAATTAAAAATATCACAGAAGAAAAAGATGTTGATTTCGCAAAACGACTAACTTTAAACTTCGGGGTTGCAGTAATTCCAACCTCGGCATTTTACTTAAAATCATCAGATTTTGGTGTAATAAGATTTTGCTTTGCTAAAAAGCAAGAAACTTTAGAGACAGCCGTTATGAGATTAACTAAGGTTTAATTAATATTCATTAAGCAAAATTTAATGAGCGTTTTAAAAATAACCACATTTCAAGCCTACCTTTTTTGGGAAAATACCGAAAAAAATCTACAAAATCTGGGCCTCAGATTATCGGGCATTCGCGAAAAAACCGACCTGATTGTTTTGCCCGAAATGTTTAATACCGGTTTTTCTATGAATACGGCGATATTGGCAGAAGAGATGAATGGCACTACTATGAAATGGATGCTGCAACAGGCCAAGAGATTCGATTGTGTGGTTACAGGGAGCCTGATCATCAAAGAAAATAAAAAGTTTTACAATCGGTTAATTTGGATGCGTCCTGATGGATCGTTTGAGAAGTATGATAAACGCCATCTTTTTGCCATGGCCAAAGAAGACGATTACTATACGCCGGGAAAAAACAAGCTGATTGTGGAGTTAAACGGCTGGAAAATTTGTCCGGTAATATGCTACGACCTGCGTTTCCCTGTTTGGCTTCGAAACAAAGATCCGGAATACGATTTGTTACTTATTGTAGCTAACTGGCCCGAAAAACGTTCCCTACACTGGCGCACACTTATTCCCGCGAGAGCGGTAGAAAATCTTTCTTATGTAGTTGGAGTGAATCGTGTTGGTCACGATGGAAATGAAATTTACCATTCCGGAGATTCGATGTGCATTGATCCTAATGGTAAAACAGTTTATTATAAACCCAATGACGAAGATTTATACACTTTCTCGATTTCAAAAGAGGAAGTGGTTAAAGCACGCAGACTTTACCCATTCTTAAAAGATGCCGATAATTTTAAATTACTTGATTAATTATCGTTGTTTATCAGATAATATTAATTTCACACTTTAAAATCTTTTACTCCATCAAGCTGTTTAAGATTTTCAACACCGTTTATATATTTTAGCAATTCCTCTCATTTTATGTTTAAGGAAATCGGGAATAAACCCCTCAGATACTTAGTAATACTGCTCTATTCAATTATTATTCTTTTTTGCGCTATCGAGATAAACTTTTTGAGGTTGTTTGGATACTCACCTAGTTACAAGGATATTCAAGCTCCCAATATGCGAATAGCTTCCGAGCTCTATACAGCAGATGGCAAACTCATCGGAAGATATTATAAAGAAAATAGAACGCCCATTGAGTTTAAGCAAATTACACAAGGAACTATAAATGCGCTTATCGCGACAGAAGATGTTCGTTTTTTCAAGCATAACGGAATAGACATTTTTTCGGTCTTTTCAAGTGCTGCTTCAACCGTTTCCGGTGATAAGCGTGGTGCCAGCACAATTACCCAACAATTAGCAAAAAACCTTTATCGTACTCGGAATAATAAACAACAGGGATTTATCAAGCGAATTCCGGTTGCCAGAACTATCGTTTACAAGCTTAAGGAATGGACTACTGCATTAAAAATTGAACATCAGTATTCAAAAAACGAAATTCTGACGATGTATTTTAATACCGTAACATTCGGTAGCAATACCTACGGTTTAAAAACAGCGGCTAAGAAATATTTCAATAAAGAACCCGAAAAACTCGATATACATCATTCGGCTATGCTGGTTGGAATGTTAAAAGCAACAACAACTTATAATCCGGAAACAAATCCTGAAAAATCTTTGGAAAGGCGGAACGTGGTTTTGTCGCAGATGGAAAAGTACAATTACATTCCGAAACAGGATTTTGAACGATACAGCAAAAAGCCGTTAGATATTGTAAAGGTTGATTTGGTTGAGGATAATCGTGGTGATTCGTACTTACGTTCGGCCGTTTCGAGATACCTTGAAAACTGGTGCGAAGACAACGGTTATGATTTGTATGAATCGGGGTTAAAAATTTATACAACTATTGATTCAAAACTTCAGCAATATGCTGAAGAAGCGATGAAAGAGCAAATGAAAATTCTTCAGCAACGGTTAAATAATGCATGGGGTAATCAAAATCCCTGGAGAGATTCTAACGGAGATGAAATTAAAGATTTTCCGGAGAAAGCCGCCCAACGTCTTCCTGTGTATAACTACTTAAAAAAACGTTATGGTAATAACCAGGATTCTATAAATTACTATCTTAACCTGCCCAAAAAGATGAAGGTGTTTTCATGGTCCGGCGATAAGGAAGTGGAATACTCTACCATCGACTCTATTAAATATTATGCAAAGATCTTAAATACCGGAATGATGACCATGGATCCGTTTAACGGCCATATTAAAGTTTGGGTAGGTGGAGTAGATTTTAATCACTTTAATTTCGATCACGTGAATCAGGCTAAGCGTCAGGCTGGGTCTACTTTTAAACCTTTTGCATATTTAGCAGCGCTTGAAAGCGGATTAAGCCCTTGCGATAAATTTGTTGATAGGCCAGTAAAGATTCCTTTCGACGAAAATAATCAGACAAAATACTGGGAACCTAAAAACGCTGATTATTCTTTTTCGGGGAGGGAAATGACGCTTAGACATGCCATGGGTCGATCAGTTAACTCGGTAACAGCTCAAATTACCGAGCAGGTGGGCTGGGGAAATGTGGTTAAATACGCTCAGGAATGTGGTATAGAAAGCGATCTGAAATCAGTTCCGTCTGTAAGTTTAGGGTCTAATGATGTTTCTGTTTATGAGATGGTTAAAGCATATAGCACTTTTCTGAATAACGGCAAGCGTACCGAACCGGTATTAGTTTATAAGATTACCGATAATGAAGGGAATTTAATTGAGGAGTTTAAATCTAAACAAAAGAAGGTTTTAAGTGAGGAGATAGCATGGCTGATGCTCTATATGTTTAGAGGTGGTATGGACGAGCCGGGAGGAACTTCACAGGCTTTATGGGAGTGGGATCTTTGGAAAAAAGGCAACCAGATAGGAGGGAAGACCGGAACATCATCCGATTATGTGGATGGCTGGTACATGGGTATTACCAAAGATCTGGTAACTGGTGTTTGGGTGGGCTGTGATGA
>JANMZB010000631.1:0-1687 GCA_031382725.1 Sphingobacteriaceae bacterium
TCAAATTGTACCAGATCAATATAACGAGTTTTATATCCTTCAGGCAATATACCTGTGCATCTACAAGATCACAGCAAACTTATCAGTGAGATGGGAATAGCTATTAGCTATATTCATCCATCACGCTCACTAAATGGTAGATTATGGAAAAACTACAGTTGGATTAACATTGAAAAAGCTGAGGCTGTATAGAAATACAGTACCATCAAAAGGCGCAGTGAAAATGAACTTTTACAGGCTGGACTAGCCCCACAAGCTACATTGCAGCAACCATCACCAACACAAGCATGTTGTTATAATAGATCAAGTGATCTCAACTGAACCTGGTTTGTAATAACTTTTCATATTGCAATTTAAAGAAAGCCAGGCAAGTTCTATAATGCAATTTAATGCATTATTGTCAAAATATCATTCCCTATGATCCCAATAAGAGGAAATATCAAATATCAAAGTGACAGCTACGTCCAAAGCTTTTGGTAAAAGTGAACTTTTTCCTATAATGAAATAAGAATACACCAATTTCAAGTCAATACTGTGAAAATCTCCAGTAACAGCAAAATTTTCATACAGATCAAGTGATCAACAATGTTGTCATTGAAAAATCTCAAACTGATATGCAAAGTTATTCAACTTATATAAGGCATGACTGCCACCAATGTACAATAAAGATACAACAAACATGTTGTATTCTACTATCACCCGTGTGGGACATGATTATGACCCAAACAAGTATTTACATGCAGGAATACTGAGTATCAGTCCTTGCAATCAACAATGAAAAGAACCTTATGTATGTTCTACTTTCAACCAATCATCTCAAAGAGTGATATCTCTTCTGCCAGCTCAATTCTGGTACACAACTAACAGAATCAATTTGATTCTCAGATTCTCAGAATAATGAAATTCTGTTTATATGGGGCGATGCCCAAAGCCAGCTCGAAGAGTGGTTATAACGACGCGAAATCGTGTGCGAAGTCCTCTGTGGAGGCACAATACAAACACAACTCAACTTTTAAGTTCTTGTGGTTTGTCATGCTCTTGCATGCAAAAGCCCTCTAACGAGGCATACTTCAAGCCCTCTTGTGAGGCACAAAAAGACCTCTGGTGAGGCAGCATTAAGCAAGCCCTCTAGTGAGGCATCTGAAGCCCTCTTATGAGGCAGATACATCCTCAAGTGAGGCATACAACGCCCTCGTCTGAGGCATCTTCAAATACAAAAATCACATATAAATGTGTAAGTCCTCCTCGAGGCACACTTATATGACTCAACCGTCATATTGTCTATTTCTTGAGTGATTTAGGCAATTCCACAATTCTACTTTTTTGTGGCATCCAACTCCTCTTGTCAAACATCAGGAGACTCCATTAATTGATGTGATACCTCACACATACATTTGCATCCTGTTGTGGGGGCGATGTAAGCAGTATGAATGCTTTCAATGACAAAAATATTCAAATTCAAATACTTTATAAAAGAAATGGTAAACATGTGAATCATGTTGATCATGTGAGCTTTGTTTAGCACTTGCTCACTGTAGGAAATTACAGAATTTTTCTTGCAACAAAAAGTATTCAAAATGAGACAGCAGCATTGAAAAAATGAAGATAAAATCAAATGCGTTTATGAATATAAAGAGTATAACTTCTCAAAAACAAAACCTAACAAAATTCAAATAAAATTTCAAAT
>JANMZB010000685.1:0-5234 GCA_031382725.1 Sphingobacteriaceae bacterium
CCGCTGTTATTTCAGTGAAAGTGCAAGAGCCTCAGTTTGAGGGTCAAACCAAAACTAAATTAGGTAATAATGAGGTGATGGGTGCGGTTGATATTGCGGTAGGTGAAATTCTTGGCAATTACCTTGAAGAGAATCCTAAGGAAGCTAAAATGATTGTTAACAAAGTTATTTTAGCCGCAACGGCCCGTGCTGCCGCCAGAAAGGCCCGCGAAATGGTTCAGCGTAAAAGCATTATGGGTGGCTCTGGTTTGCCTGGAAAGCTAGCCGATTGTGCTGATAAGGACCCTGCGAAATGCGAGTTATACCTGGTAGAGGGAGATTCTGCGGGTGGTACAGCTAAGCAAGGCCGCGACCGTAACTTTCAGGCTATCTTGCCATTAAAGGGAAAAATTTTGAATGTTGAGAAGGCAATGGAGCATAAGATCTACGAAAATGACGAGATCAAGAATATGTTTACTGCTTTGGGTGTGAGTATTGGAACGGCAGATGATACAAAGGCGTTAAACCTTGATCGCTTACGCTATCACCGCATCATCATCATGACAGATGCTGACGTTGACGGATCCCACATCACAACATTGATTTTGTAGTTCTTCTTCCGCTATATGATAGAGCTTATCGTATCAGGATACGTTTACATCGCTGCCCCACCTTTGTTTCTCGTTAAAAAAGGAAAGGACTTTGAATATGCCTGGAACGATGTTCAGCGTGATGTTGCCGTGCAACGTTTAAAAGGTTCGGGTAAAGAAGATAGCGTGCATATCCAGCGATATAAAGGTCTTGGAGAAATGAACGCGGAGCAATTGTGGGAAACAACCTTAAATCCGGAAACAAGAACCCTAAGGAAGGTGAGTATCGAAAATGCTGCGGATTGTGATCATATTTTCTCTATGCTTATGGGTGATGAGGTTGCACCACGAAGAGAATTTATTGAGAAAAATGCGAAGTATGCAAGAAGGATTGATATTTAGGTAATAAATATATAAAATAATTGAACCCGGTTTGTAGCCGGGTTTTTTGTTGTTGCGCTTTGTCATCTCTACCTAAGGAGAGATCTTTAACGCCTAGATTTTCCCCTTTTGTTGGTGTCTCACCAACAAACACGTATTTTAAGCTGTTAAGAGCAAGTAAACGCGATACCTTAAGTTGCCTCAAAAACCATATTGACATCCTTCCCTCAATAATGCGGCTTACCTGCGTATCATTTCAATTGATAATTGGAACAGCGTTACAAAATTACATAAGTTTGCAATACGCGAGTAAATTTTTGCTCCAATCTATAAACCAAGTATGAACAAACTGTTGTTATTCACCGCTTTCCTAATTATTTCAGCCTATTCGGCAATGTGCCAAAACTCTGCACCCACTTACGAACAATACATTCGAAAGGGACTACCAGAAAAAAAAGAAATTGATGTGTTTCTAAACGAGATTTCATGGGCGAAATTTGATCCGGAGGTGGGATATGTCCTGGGTAATTATCTTCCGCATGATGGTATGGACAACAGTTCAACTATATCTACCTCTCAAGTAGTAGGCGGAGCACGGCGGTCCTTTTTATACACAGACAGGCCTTGCCGCATAAACACTTACGGGAACAGCTTTACACAATGTCACCAGGTAAGCGACGGGGAAACCTGGCAGGAGTATCTGGCTGCACATCTGGGTGAGCCAATACGCAATTTCGGAATGGGAGGCTATGGTGTGAATCAAAGCTACCGCAGGATGTTGAGACACGAAAAGACAGCCGACAGTGCCGAATATTTGATATTTTACATTTGGGGTGATGACCACATACGAAGTTTACTGCGTTGCCGCTACATGATGATCAGCAGCTGGAATCAGGAGCAGGGAAACCTGCAAGGTGTTGGTAAAATGTTTCACGGTAATTTTTGGGCAAACATCGAAATGAACCTTAAAACAGGCAAACTTGAAGAACACGAGAGCCGCATTAGTCGACAAGATGATATGTACAAGATGACCGATAAAGATTGGATGTATGCCAACCTGAAAGATGATTTGGCACTACAAATGGCTTTATATAAAGATGAAGCGATCAGTGATATTGATGTAAGTAAATTGAAGAAGCTAGCACAGCACCTTAATTATCCAGTTAATCTTAGTGATAAAAATAATTTGAAGAGTGCTGTATCGCAGCTGCTCGATAAATATGCCTTTGCTTCCACTAAGTTTATTTTGAACAAGGTAAAAAATTTTGCAGCGGCAAATAATAAGAAATTGATGGTTGTATTATTTGATCCTATCTGGGTTACTCATCCACTAATGTACGGTAAACCGCGCTACGACAAGGAGATTTTGGACCATTTAAACGACGGTAGCTTTAATTATTTCGATATGAATTTAGTGCATCTCCAAGACTTTAAGAATTTTAATCTGAGTGTTGACGATTACTTTAAGCGGTATTTAATTGGACATTACAATCCTTCAGGCAATCATTTTTTTGCGTTCTCTATAAAACCTAAAATAGTGGACTGGTTAAATCCCAAGCCAATAACCTATCAAAATACTGATCAAAAAATGATAGACTTTAAAGGGTATTTGAAGGGGTTTTGATTTTTAAGGGTTTTAAAAGCTTATTTTTTTGTTATGCGCAAGTTAAACGCCCTACCTCAAGCTTGCTAACAATCACAAAATCATATTGTTGGTGAGACACCAACAATGGAAGAAAGGATATGAAAAAGGGCTTTTTATCTTTTAACCGGAATGTGTATAGGGTTCTCCTTAATATTTATCTTAAAAAACATCAAATCTGCAATTGATTGTGCTTTTTGCTTTGCAAGTTCTGCAAATTCGCCTTCGAAATGCTCATCAACCGTATCGAAAAATAGGCTCTTCCATTGGTCAAAATGCTCAGCTAACAACGGATAAACCTGGTTCAATTTAAAGTGAACCTCCATTGGGTTGCCTTTAAATCCTTTTTGTCCGAAGAGAATGGTTTCCCAAAAATCGTACATCTTGGGCAGGTGATGGTCCCAATTTACTTTGGCTACATCGGTAAATATATGCCCGATGATTTTATCCTGTTGAACCTTCTCATAAAAAGAATTTACAAGTAATTCGATATCTTCTCTGCTATTAAGTTCTCTATTCATACATCGGCAAGTTCAGGAAATTCTGGGTCAGCAAAAATGACTTCCATCACGTTATTCTGAGAAAGATAAGGTAAGGGCGGCGTAACTGATTTCGGCTTTGTATTGCATTAAAATATCTCCTCCAATTACACCAATAACCGGTCCGACTTCCAAACTTTCATAGGCAGTATTAATCATCGAGAGATCCAACACGGCAATTTCAAGATCGTGAATTTTAAGTTCACCGATGCGCAGTTCTGGAACCGTTAGCGTATGGCTTTCCATCGAATTTGTACCAAGGCCGGTTGAGAGTTTATCGCTTGTAAGTAGTGCTTCCTGTTCGATGTATTGCTCAACAGTTGTTTTATCTAATACGGTTCTGGAGGCGCCGGTATCTAGAACGGCTTTGAACGGTTTGTTAAATACAAAAACTTCAACCAAAAGGTGGAAGCCATCGCTATGTAGGTTAAGAATTTCTAAGGCGATTGTGTGCATGGAATAGGGTTCACGCAAAGAAGGTAAGAAAAAAAACGCAAAGTGCGAGGAGTTATAATAGCTTTTAGAATAATAGAAACACTCCAAAAGAGGAAGATCAAAAAGTTAAGGTTTTACCAAAGCAGGACCAAGCCGAAGATGGTGTGAACAAAGACGAAAAAAAAGTCACATAATTTTGAAGCCGATTTTTATGCCAGCAATAAACAGAAATCCATTGTACGCGAAACTAGCCGGCCGCTGATCATACTGCCGCTGTTCTGGGAAAGCACTGCTTTTCTTACTGAATTTATATCCTCCCCCAAAATAGAAATCTAACATTGAGTTTTCTAAAGCAAATATTTGCACTCCCAAAGTAGTGTTTAATAAAACCGAATTAATTTTTAGTTGGTCAGAAAATTGTCTGTATTCATAAAATTGCAACCCATCTTTTTCGTACGGAACATAATCCTCATCATTATAATTCACTTGAAGATTTCTGTAAACTAAACCATAAGATAAATAGGGGCCACCTTTGGTACTGAGATTCATTTTGTTTGATAACCCAATTCCAAACCCTGTTAATTTATCAGTACCCTCACCCTTGTTGGACCATTTCTCATCTACTTGTCCGCCATATATTTCTGGACTTAGTACCACATTCAGGTATTTATTTCTAGTGTTAAATTCAACCTCCGTTTTAAATGCATTATTCAAAGCAAAAAGAGGCTGAGCGAATACGTTAACACCAAATTTAGGTTGTTCGGTTTGCTTTTGCTGTCCCATTAGCAAAGCCGATGTAAGTAAAAATAAAATGAGAAAAGTAGCTTTCAAAGGCTGTAGTATTTTTAAATGGTTGGAATTTTACTCAGAAATTGCAGGGTGCCGCCAGAATAATCGTACTGATATAATCCGTCTTTCCCTATTACCATCAGGATACCATTTTTTGCTATTACATCTGTTGCCTCTATTACGGTTTTCTTAATTAAGCTGATATTCTTTACATCAGATATATTGTAATGCTTAATCCCTCCATCGCATATAAACAGATCCTGGCCGTCAATTGCCAGTCCGTAGGGCTGAGTTAAGGGATAAGTAACCACCAGTTTGGGAAAAGCCAGATTACTAATATCAACAAATTGTAATTGATTTAATCCACGAGTACAAGGAGCATCGCTTCTTAAAGTAATAAATGCATACTTGTCGTTGGCTACAACCGGATCACAGCTACGGATGTGCTGGTAGTCTGACACTAATGTGGGGTTTTCCGGATTAGTGATATCCATTATTTTCATCCCGAATTCTGTTCCTATAAACAGATTGTTCTTATATGGAAAAATGGTCTCTACACCAAAGCCCAGGGAGATCTTCTTTTGAAAAACCGGATTATGGGGTGCAGAAACATCGTAGGTAGTTAGCTGTGAGGGAGATACCGTATATAAATGATCGGAACTGATGGCAAATCGGGCTAGAGAGCCACTCACGCCAACTGTAGTACTATTTGCTGATGAGGCTGAATCAGCCTTGCTACATGATGATAGTAAAAAGGGGAGAAAAAGTATATACAAGTATTTCATTCGAAAAGATTTAAACTGTAAGACATTAGATATTATCTAACCCATCCTATTAATACACTATTCTTTGGGCGATTCTCGGTACGATATTTTTCCG
>JANMZB010000729.1:0-1218 GCA_031382725.1 Sphingobacteriaceae bacterium
CTGTGATGTTTGGAGAACCGAATTTGAAGCGTCGTAAGCAAGCAAGAGATCTACGATATAGACTAACAAAGATACAGGAAGAAAACCCTAAAAAATTTACTCGACGTTGTAAAGCCGTTGGCCTTGAGATCTATTCAACATCCGACGATTGTTCTAAGGCAATAGAATTGACACAGACAAGCCCACATCGAGATAATTACTTCATGGAGGATTGGAAAAACGAAGCAACTCCAAAAAATCGTCAAGACGCAGGACATCTTAATCGATGAGTTATGATGCCTTCGGATTCTCCTTTTTCTACTTCTAAAGTTGGTGAGTACAAATATGAAAGATCTGTATTAAGTAGATTTTGCCATGGGCTCTGAACTTTGTTATTCCTTGCTTGTTTCAAGAAGTCGATGATGAATTTACGCTGGATGTGCAATTCCCCGAGAACAACAAAAATGGAATGTCATCGTTTATGACATTGAATGTTGTGGCGGGAAACAATGTGGTAAACTATTTAGTCATTGTTAAGCCAGTCTTCGATATTTCAGACACCTCTGGACGCAACAAGATATCTGCGTCTCTACTCCAGGATGGAAGTGGCATCGTCATCTCAGAGCCAAAAATTCCGTGTTTTTGCCTAAATGAAGCAAGCAGTATCTTCTCTACAGAAGATGATACCAATTTTTCCAGGGCAATTTACCAGACGCACTTAACGACTGCAGCAGCAGTGAACACTTCTCCAAGCCGCCTGATGAAGAATACTTTATGCTTTTTTCCTGGAGGTATGAAGTGATCTATCAGTGTTGAGGCTGGAGAAGGTTTAAAGCTCAAGAATAACCTTTGACTTGTCAAAGGAATGACTGTTACGGACTCCCGCTCTGGACAGATAATTGTGCAGCATTACAACACTTTTATCTTTTAGAAGCTAGTTATTCAAGGTACCGAAAGATCTCTAACTAGCGAAGAAGAGCGAAGCAGTGATATTTTGATGGCCTGTCAACGTATGAACCAAATGAATTTAACAAAATCGAGCCTAATATAGATTCTCTAACACTAATTTTATTCCTATTCTTTATTATTTGTCGGTCTACATTATCCGTTTGTGCCACCTCATCCGGTCTATTCCCATACAATCCTCCATCAAGTCCAGATATTTCCAATGATGTTTCTGGTCAAATATTACCAGAAGTCACACGCTTTGATACCTTTCGATGCTCAACAAGAGCTACT
>JANMZB010000759.1:0-9616 GCA_031382725.1 Sphingobacteriaceae bacterium
TTCGAGCTTTGCCCATAAGGTTGCGTTGCCACCGGCAGTACCCATTCCATCTGTTTTAGCTCTTACTATAATTTTCCGAGCTACCCATCTGCCAAGAGAATCTCCTGCAGCAATTTCACTGGCAACATTAGCACCGCTCCAAATTCTGTAATTTTTCTCTTCCTCCGCTTTCTCGGTAATGTATTTAATATCAGCAGGGAATAATAATTTCATCATCTCAAATGAAGCACCGGCTACCACAGCATCTTCAGACGGGTAAGATGGCAAGTCGCTTTTTGGCACAGCTACGGATATTGAGCCATCTGCTTTATAAGGAGCAGGCCTATTGTAAAGCGTTTTAAAATGCCAAGCCATAACTAATGCATCATACTGTGCTACGCTTACGTAAGCATAAGCACGGGCAGCATAGGGCGGGTTTGAAAACGGAAATTCCGGATAAGCAAAAGGATTAGCCGCACTCGGCACCGGGTATGTTCCGTCCGGATTTTGGTAAGGAGGTAGGTTATGCTTTGCGACCAATTCCCTCATTATCTCGTTCCACCTTAAAATACTACCAACTTTCCAGTAATTAATGGCTTTTTGCTGAGCCGCAGTTAGATTAGAGCTTTTTGATTTCAAATCTTTAAGCTCATTTTGGTACGATGAGGATGTTACCGCATCGGGGACAGGTACAGGAAAATCACCGGGCGTACCGGTAATAAAAGGCTGCCAGGTAGCTGCGTCCAATTCAATATCTGATGGATTTAGAGCAGGATAATTGTCGTTAACCTCCGTTATGTCTTTATTACAGCCAAGCATACAGAACCATCCCGCCAGGTAAAATATGTATATCAAGTTTCTTTTCATTTCTTTAAGGATTTACTTTTAACATTGAAAGCATAGCTTAGGCCTGCCATAAAACCAGTAGCCTGACCCACGTTTCGACCTTGCAGAACATGCCATATATTAGCATGAATTCCGTACTCATCGTGCTTTGGTAAATAGTATTTTGCTTCGAGACCTGTTCGAGTGCTATTCATTTTATTGCTAACAAAAGGCATGTCATTCTTACGAATATCAAACCCTCCCAAAGTGCTTAGATTATCTAAAAAGGCCGAAGCGATAAGTATCCGGCTTCTGTAACCCGCACTTACTTGAAAATTGCCAACATCCGGCATTCTTACTTCATTAGAATTAATCTGTCGGTCGGTATAGTATGCACTTCTATCAATATTCACATTGCTCCTGTGCATGTATGCGGCTGAAGCTGTCGCAAAAATTTTGTTTCTCTTCACGTCAGCTATCAACCGGCCACTCAATACCTTACTGCCCAAACCGATACTCATCGGTAAAAAATCGATATTATAGTCGTTTGTTGGCGTAGTATAACCTGCTACCGTGAAAATCCTGATATCTTGTTTACCGAGCTGTTTTGTAATAGGCCTCCATTTGAGAAACACCCCAACGTCCTGCATTCCTTTTAACCCCGCAAGGGTTCCTTTATTGGCATCCGTAATAACATAAGGAAGTGAAGCAATAATATTTAGGTTTTTTGTTACCCCGTAATTAAGCATTACCATATAGGATTTTGTAGATAAGCGTCCTATGTTTTCGTTATTACGTTTAAATGTTCCCTCCCAATAGTCCGACCAACTATTATAACCGAAAGATGCTGCGGCGCACACTCTGTTTTTTGACATCATGAGAGCATCCTGCTCAGTTTGCGCCAAAGCGGGCACAGACAGGGCAATGCCGCTGAATAAAAGTATAGAAGAAATAAAATATAAAATTTTCATATTTCTGATAATTAAGCACCCCAAGTGCCATTCGTTTATATAGTATTAAATTAGGTATGCCTTTGCAAATACCTATTGATTTGAAACCAATTTTACGTAAAAACACATCCAGATAAATACCATCTTAAGATGGTGTAAGCCTGATTTGCTAATAAAAAAACGTATGGTTTCAAATTAAGCCTTGGAGTCTGGCGGCTTAATTAGTTTTTGAAAGTTGAACTGAGAAAGGAGAATAAAATTATTAACCAGGTAATTTGGGGTTTCTCCCGGAAGAACCGGTAAGTTCCAATCATTTTCTTTGGTTATAAATTCGCTTATGAGCGTTTTAAACACTGATGTACTTTCCGACTTCTTTTGATGAGGTAGTTTCAAGCCATGCACCAATTCGAAAAATCGGCCATGAGCCGACTCTAATCTAGCCTTTTGATGGTCAGGCAGGCAAAGCAGCACAAGTGAATCAACAATCACTTTTCGCTTTACGTATTTGTAGTACTTTCCATTAATCTCAATCTCCCCGTTTATACGTTCGAATTCTTTCCATTCGGTGCTATAGGGCAGTTTAAAAGGAATTTTAATTTCAATAAGATCAGATTCCTTGTAGTGGTTATTGTCAAGTTGAACTTCTGAAATTCTATTAGCTCGTTGTTCCAGTAAATACCCCAAAATACGGTAGCCAAAGCTATTAAATAGCAAGTTTACAAGCATAATTAGCGCAATTAACTTCTTCAATTTGCGTCGGGTACTAGTTAGTTAGAGCTACAAGGCCCTGAGTTACAAAAACTCATGGAGAATGTTTATAATTATTTCAAGAATAATGAAATATTTGAACAATGCAATCCTGACCCAACCTGCTTACAAACGTTTATGGCTCTTTAGTATAAATCTTTATAAGGTCATTGTTGAGGCCGAAAATGTAAAGATCCTTTTTTAACCGCTTAAGGGCAATAATATCGCGCACAGCTCCTCTTATCGAAAGGCCATTTTTTGCCCCTGGCACGTTTGTAAATTTTCCATTACCAAGGCCTTTTAGATACAATCCGTACGAAGCATCGTAAATTCCAACATCGGGTTTACTTTGATAAAAGTTACCGCCAAGCAGAAGGTCAGCTATGCCGTCCTGATCTACGTCCTCTGCCAGAATACCATAGATGGGTGAAAGTTGGGCTTCGGCTGGTAAAGCTTCCAACCTGAACGCGCCCTTTCTGTTATTGATCAAAACAGTGCTTTTTAAATAATAAGCGTCAAGCTTTATGGCTTGTTCCAAATCTCCCGAGCTGAAAATATCTGAAATTGTTTTTTGCTTATATTGTTCGTATTTAAGATACTTTTTTTGCAATGATGGTACCTGAGCTACCAGATCATGCCTTAGCATTAAAGGATATTGCTTCTTCCCATTATATGTACAAACGATCTGTTCCAGCACTCCATTTTTATCAAAATCGCTTGAATACATCGTCACAGGCTTCTCTTTGCTTGCCCTGAATCTGCTGTTTAGGCCGTGATTCCCGGCAATTACATCCGGGTAACCGTCATTATTTATATCAGCAACAGCCAATTTATTCCACCAGCCATTGGTGTTTGCTAAACCTGCGATGGCCGTGACTTCTTTTAATTTTCCGTTTGAGTTAAGAAAAACTCTTATAGGCATATAATCGCCCGCAACAATCAGGTCGGGCTTGCCGTCGCGGTTATAATCAAGCCATTGCGCATCTGTGATCATTCCGGCATTTGTAAGGTTCGGGGCAACTGCTGCCGTTACATCGCTGAAATTCCCTTTCCCATCATTCTGCAAAATGTATCCGTTTACCGGAAGTCCGTAAGCAAAGGCTTTAAGGCGTTCACCCAAAAAAATATCTAAATCCTTGTCGCCATCATAATCAGCTACCGCGATGCAGGATGTGGCGGCGGTTATATTTTTTGGAGGGAAACTTTGTGCAGACTTATTAAAAAGACCCTTCCCGTTATTCAGATATAACCTGTTCTTCAAAGCAGGTGAACCTGGCTTAAATTCGCTTCCGCCACTGCAAACAAAGAGATCCTGATCGGAATCATAATCAGCATCAAAAAACTCGCAATCTACATCTTCACTTTGGCTATCGGCTTCAAATAAACTCAGATTACTCTTATTAAAACTTCCGGCTTTATTTTGAATGAATAATGCTCCAGCCTGGCCACTTGCTCCACCGATAAATAAATCTTCCAGGCCGTCGCCGTTTACATCAGCTTTTGTCATCGCCGGACCTTGGGTGGAGTGCATTTGAAACAGGAGGTGAGCAAAGTCAAAATCGGTATACGGGTTTTCCTGATGTTTAAAATCGAATACTGAATTGGAGCTCAATTCTTTTAAAATTGTGCTGTGGCGTGTTTCCTGAAAAGCATTATAAATTTTTCCTGAACCTTGGTTCAACGTTAGCTGCTGATTGATTTTTATATCCTTATAACTCTTCGCCTTTCCGTCCGGCCAGATTACAGTCATGGAATCAATCTTTTTTATCCGGCCCAAGCCGAAATTTAAGCGACTGTCAACAGTAGACTGGAAACCACGCCCGGGTCGTTGCTCTTGCGTATTGATTGAATTCGCATAATGAAGTGTGACCTTCGCCCCGGTGGCTGCGGTATTAAACCCCTCTCCTTTTAGGGTTAACTTCAAATAGTTATTTTCAGGATGTTGCTGCCTGCTTTCGTTGCGATATATAGATGCCGGCATGTTCACATTATTAATAACCAGGTCCAGATCGCCATCATTGTCAAAATCAGCGTAAGCGGAACCATTGGAATAGCCCGGATCATCAAGACCCCAATTTTCTGCGACATTCGAGAAAGTAAGGTTGCCGTTATTGCGATAAGCATAATTAGAAATAGGAGTAGAAGGAATCAGTTCGCCAAGCTTTTCGTAATCCAGCCCTTCACCTCTAAGGGCATTCTTCGCCACCTCCTCGCTTGATAGATATTGTATGTAATCCTGGTTGGTAACATCAAGATAAATACCATTTGCTATGAAAATATCTTTTAACCCGTCATTGTCAAAATCAGCAATAAGTGGGCCCCAACTCCAATCCGAAGCTTCAATTCCTGCATAACGTCCAATCTCGCTGAATGTATTATTGCCATTATTAAGTTGCAATGTATTACGCGAAAACTGGTGATGGAAGCCATTGTTTAGGTTATAGATGTATTTATCCCAATTCTCGAAGGATGTATTTGTTTTAAGCCGTACCTCAGTTTCAGGGAGCATTTCGGTTACAAAAATATCCTGGTGACCATCGTTATTGATATCCGCAACATCCACACCCATTGAGGAGGCGCTTATACTATTAATTTGATTCGTAAGACTTTCCGTAAATCCGCCTTTTTGGTTGTTGATATAGAGGTAATCTCGTTCAAAAAAATCATTGGATATGTAAATATCCTGCCAGCCGTCGTTATCAATATCGGCTATAGACAATCCCATCCCAAAACCAATAACGCTCCCATAAATTCCGGCTTCCTTGCTAACATCAATAAACTTGCCCTTATCGTTTCTAAGAAGTTTATCCCCTCCCAAACTGTCGCGGTCCGTTCTTGCATGGTTAGTCAAATTGAATGTTCCGATAGACTGATTTGAATTGTTTAAAATGTACAGGTCTAAATCGTTGTCACGGTCGTAGTCAAAAAAAGCTGCATGGGTAGTTAGGCCCCGGTCGGCAACGCCATATTCAAGTGCCTTTTCAGTAAAAGTTAGGTTCTTATTATTAATGTAAAGTTGGTTTGCATTGTTTTTGCCCGTAACATCCCCGCTATTACAAACATAAATATCGGCAAAACCATCTGCGTTTACGTCGGCGATAGCCACTCCTGTGCTCCATTTGTCAGATTTGTTAATTCCTGCCTTTTCAGTAACATCTTCAAATTTGAAATTTCCCCTATTGAGATATAACTTGTTTGGCTGCATGTTTCCCGTTAAGAAAACATCTACTAAATCGTCGTTATTGAAATCTGCCAGGCCAACTCCTCCTCCGTTATAAAAACTTCTATAAGTAAAAATATTGAAGCTTTTATTAAACTCCAGTCTGTTTTCAAAATGGATGTTGCTGTAGCCGGCAGGAATATTAGTAAAGAGTTTTGTAGAATTGTTAGGAATAGAGTTATTGATACAGCCGCTTGCCAGCGACGCAAAGACAAACAGGAAGAAAAACAAAAAGCTTTTTGGGATATGTAAGAAGCGACTCAATTTCAATCGGAAATGTCTTTATAAGGATATAGTCAAATCTAAAAATTCTTCTCTGTAATATTCGAAACTCTTTCTCGACTAATTCTGCAAAACGTTTATGGAACAACCCTTTATCAGTTTAATAAATCAGCATCGGGGGATACTTTACAAGATTTGCAACCTCTATTGTGATGATGAAGAAGATAAGAAAGACCTTTTCCAGGAAATTCTAATCCAGCTTTGGCGTTCGTTTCCCAGTTTTCGAAATGATTCGAAGCCATCAACCTGGATGTATCGTGTAGGGTTGAATACCGCGATATCGAATTTTAGAAAAGAAAGCAGGAAGCCTGAGCGCTTCTCACTATCTGACAAAGAATTACAAATCCCGGACCTAGAAGAAATGTCTTTGAAGAGCGAGCGATTAGGGCTTTTAAAGCAAGCGGTCGAGAAACTGAATCAAATCGAAAAAGCCATTATTATGCTATATCTGGATGAAAAAAGTTATGATGAAATTTCTGACATAATTGGAATTTCCCGTACCAACGTTGGGGTTAGAATTAACCGAATCAAAAGCAAACTAGAAACCATTATTAAACATACAACATCATGAACTTTGAAGATTTAAAAACAGCCTGGCAAGAGTATGATATTAAATTGCAATCTACCCAGGCCCTAAGCGATAAGCTAATAGTTAGTATGATTAAAGAGCGCTCTGCTTCAAGGTTGTCGAAAGTTAAAAGGCGTTTTAACTTTTTGAGCCTATACTTAGCCGGATGGACGTTTGTGGGTTTATGTATTTTGATTGGTAACCCTTTCGATTATTCTCAATCGATAGAATTTATTCCGATCTGGATCAATTTTATTTGCATGCTTTTGCTGTTATTTGCTATGATAAATCTTACTTTAAACCTACACAAAACAGAAGTTAACCAAGACTCATTGCATAGCTCGGTAAATAAGATAATCGCGATTATTAGTGAATACGAAAAGCCAGCTCCAATTCTTCGATGGGCATTAAGATTGCTGATATTTTCGGGTACCTTTCTGTTTCCATTATCTTTTTTGCCAAGAAAAATTGAGCGTTTGGGTATTTGGGGTGGTGTTGGCGATATGCTAATCAGTATATTAATCTCGGCCGCGCTAATTTATATCGCACACAAACTCGGTGCATTTAAGCATCATCAAGCTGAGAAATTTCAGGAAGACTTGCGGGAGCTTGATGAATTAAAAAGCCTTTCGAAAGAAATGCAACAGCAAGATTAATCTGTAAGCCCCAAACCCGGTTCATTTCGAAGAATCCATTTTCCATCAGCAAAAGCTGGAGCAGTAAACGGGTTATTACTTGTCAGAAACGGCCCATCCAGGTCTGCCCAATCGCAAAGCGGAGCCAGTGAAGCAGCTGCAAGAGTTGCGATACTGGTTTCGCTCATACAGCCTATCAGCACTTTCATATTTAATTCACGGGCTCTTTGTATCATTTGATACGCTTCATGCATACCTCCGCTTTTCATCAGTTTGATGTTAATGCCATGATAGGCATCTTTCACATCCTCAATATCAGCCAGCCGCTGTACCGATTCATCGGCAATAATCGGCAGCGGACTTCTTTCGGTAATCCATGTGTTGGAGGCGGTATCGATCTTGGCCATTGGCTGCTCAATCAATAGAACGCCTTGCTCTTTCAGCCAAAATATAAAATCGAGTGCATGTTCTTTATTCCCCCAACCCTGGTTTGCGTCAACATATAAGGGTTTGTCGGTAACCGATCTGATGGTTTGAATCAAATGCTTGTCTTCTTCCGAACCAAGCTTTACTTTTAAAACTTGTGCCTGGTTAGCTTCCTCTACCTTTTTGATGATGATTTCTGCAGAGTCCATTCCAATGGTTACAGAAGTTAGCGGCATATTATCATGGCTTGACCCGAAAAACTGATAACAAGGCTCGCCTCTAAGTTTTCCATCCAAATCGTGTAACGCAATATCAAAAGCCGCTTTAATAGCAGGATTTCCTGGTGCAATAGAATCCAAATAACTTATTATTTCATCATAATTATAAGGATGTTTAAGCCAATCTAAACTTACCTTCGCCAGAAACTCAGAAGCGGTTTCGAAACTCTCGCCCATATAGGGAACCATTGACGCCTCACCTCTTCCCGTTAATCCCTCATGCTCAATTTCAACTAAAATTACTGGCGTAAACGTTCTGGAAAATCCGGAAATACGAAAAGGATACTTAAGTAATAATTCGAAAGGTTTCCAAGAAATTTTCATGGATTGACTTAATGTATGCGCAATTTAGCTTGTTATGTTTTAAATAATAATGGACAATAATATTTATTTCTGACAAGGCTTCTCCTCTTGTACCTTTACAACGATGAGCAAAGCACTTTTCCGCCCGTTTGCAAGGTATAATTTTGATAATAAGGTTTGCTACTTAACGGGAAGGCCCGCCATTTCACAAAAAACGGTATTCCCTCAATGGGTGCTTGAGCAATTCAATCTTGCCGACAAGCCTTTTAAAATGCTTGACGAGCGCATTGCCACTTATGAAGAAATTAAAATACCCGTTTCCGGGGAAGCTGAAATTGCGATTGATACACTTGACGAGGAGATTAAACTAGCTTTTAATGCAGGATTTTCAGCTGTAAAAGCACTGGATGAATTAAAACTTTTTCAATGGATTGCAAAGCAGGTTTATGGAATTATTCATTGGGAGGTACGTGCAGGAATGCGCCAGCAAAAAGCTATTGGTGAAGAGTTTAGCTTTTCGCAATCCATTGCCCACAAGTTCAGCAATTTGCACATCATGCTTCAATCGCTTATTCGCAAGATAGAGTTTGAGGGAGTTGCTCCGTGGAGCATCAAGATATTTCTTGTTGAGAATGCAGCTGATGTTTTTAACTACCGTGATGAAATTAACACGCTGGTTTTTTCCTTACGGATGAATGACTTCGGCATTATCGCCACAGTGCAGGATAACGGCGAAAGTCTGAATTATCAAAAAGAAATCCTTTCTAAAGTAGGTGATAACAAATTACACCCGATTCAATTTGAAGAACTGTGTGCCCGGTTTTTTTATGCGGGTTATTTATTTAATCGCCTGCCGGAATATACTATCCTCGAAACCGATGAAGCTGTATTCATAGAAGCTATGCCTTTAAGAATAAGCAGCAAACCGGTGTATGATAACTGGCAATTTAAAACGTACGGACAGGTTCTTGAAAATTTTTGGAAGCCGTGGGGCTTTTTACTGTTGGAAATTATCAAAAATCCCGAAAGGCCTATGAGCTTTTTAGAAGATGAAAATGATGAACTTATTTTGTCTGATGATATTTCGCTAGAAATAATTTAATAAAACCATCCCAGTTCTATCTCCCTGATAAATTCAAAAGGCACATCGGGAAAGAAAATAATTGTAATGATTATTCCTGCTAAAGCACCAAAAAAATGTGCATCGTGATTTATGGTGCCCGATTGCTTGGAAGCATAAGCGCTATATAATAAATAGAGCACTCCGAAGATTACCGCCTTGATTGGCACAGGAATAAAGAAAAGATAAAAGTTGGTTAAGGGGTCGAAAAGAATGTAACTGAAAATAACAGCTGAAACTGCCCCTGATGCACCCAGGCTATTATACCAAAAATGATCTTTAT
>JANMZB010000749.1:0-1453 GCA_031382725.1 Sphingobacteriaceae bacterium
CAATATCTTTAATCCGATTGTTAATAGCAACGTACAGCCCCTTTAACTATAGCAATAGATTGACTGCGGCTGAAGAAGCTAGTTAGTCTCTTGTTTAGGCGTCTGTTTGATTACATAAAGGTATTAGTACTATTCTTAACATATCCAAACCGTACGACCGTATACAATATTGGAAAATTGCCACAACACATTCCAACGTTCTGATATGATAAATTGAAAACATACCATTTTCGGGTTACAATATTTACCCTTTTTAAGAATCATCATAACTTTGGATCTAAATGTCGGATTATCACAATTCCAACGACACATCACTTCGACGGACATCATCACATGCATTTTTACGGTCCAAGCATCGCGATTGGGCATCAGGTACACGAGATTTCGACATCTCAACAACAAACAGCAACACAACGATCCATCACGTTATAGTTTCCTCTATAACGCCTGAAGTAAACATCGGATCGACATGGTTCGAACGCGAGAACGTTGCCCGTGGAAAGGACTATCGATTACATGAGTCAAACGTCCTTAACGGACGTATAATACTGGAGTTACATCGGTTCTCACAACGCATCATCAAACAACGATATACCGCGTTGTAGTTTTCTTCATAACTTTCGCAGCCAATGTCGGATTGACTCCATTTTGACAGCATTAGCTTCATCGTGGCAAGCGTATACGTTTTCATGCTTCGAACGTCTTGAACGGACTTGTAGTCATCGAGTTACAACAATTCAAACGAAGCATCATCATGGTGGTTTTGCATTGGTACAACACTGTACAGTTGGACCTGTTACGGACCTTGGATCGAGTTACAACCGATTACATTAGATTGGTGGTTGAAAATTACACAGGATCGGGTATTCAAGCATCGAAATCCGACTTACCATTATGGAGAACCAACACCATTTGTAAGATTCATTGTGGTGCTGTTGTGATGGTGTAATATGCAATTTTATGGACAATGGTCGTTGTATTATTATTATTTTTGGAGAAAGTACTGTACTAGTACTCTTTTGAACGGTACTGTACGGCGCAGTACATTAAAATTTTATTTTATTACTGTCTCACAGTACTAAATGTACATGCAACATTTTGGTAAGAACACTCAGTACAAAGGGGAGTGGTATAATTCGTACCATTTACAGGTACAGTATTGGAGTTTGCACTTCATGTAGGTAATAGTACTGCAGCTGTAACACGTAGGCAACAAGTACTGCAGCTGTGACAGCTCTACAGTACTAGTAGAACCAGACGCATGAATCTAAAGTCATGCGCATGGAAACACTTCAAGTAAGAAGGTAACTCACAATATCTTTAATCCGATTGTTAATAGCAACGTACAGCCCCTTTAACTATAGCAATAGATTGACTGCGGCTGAAGAAGCTAGTTAGTCTCTTGTTTAGGCGTCTGTTTGATTACATAAAGGTATTAGTACTATTCTTAACA
>JANMZB010000768.1:0-6011 GCA_031382725.1 Sphingobacteriaceae bacterium
TATGGCTTAGAGCATTCAGAAATTCTTGATGCAATTGAGTTGACCCTTGATAATCCATCTGAATGTGCTCAGAAACTTACCGGGGATAAAGCTGACATCGGTTTAATTCCCGTGGCTGCGCTTCAGGACATTTCAAATTATCGTATCATTTCAGATTTTTGTATTGGAGCAAATGGAGCTGTAAACTCAGTATTTATATTCAGCGATAAGCCTCTTGAACAAGTAAAAACTGTACAACTTGACCCACAGTCAAGAACCTCCAACCTGCTGGCCAGAATTTTATTGGAAAGCTTTTGGAAAATAGAGGTTCAATTTATCGATTATGGAGATGCGGATGCGTATGTTGAAATTGGTGACAGGACTTTCGGTAAAAATAACTCCGTCGCTTATTCTTATGATTTAGCAAAAGCCTGGAAAGATTTTACGGGCTTATCCTTTGCCTTTGCCGTTTGGGCTTCAAATAAACCCATCGGAACGGAGTTTTTAGAAAGATTTAACTCTGCATTGAATTTTGGTATTAACAATCGCCAGGCCGTTATTGATGAACTCCCTGAACCGCCTGATTTTGATTTGCAAGACTACCTGTTTAATAAAGTAGACTACGCCTTTGATGAGCAAAAAAAACAGTCGCTTAAAATTTTTCTGGACTATCAGCAAAAATTTAATAGGTAAATTGCAATCCAAGGTAAAAGCTTCTGTTTGTTGATGGAATGATGCCAGGCCCAGGATAACCGGTTGCTCGTCTGGTGAAGTAATATTGATTAGTAACGTTATTAATTCCAGTTTCTAGTTTGATGTGTTTCCATTGTTTAGATAAGCCGAAATCGAATACGTGAAAGGCTGGAATTAAGCCAATTGTAGCCGATGCATTACCTACAATAGAATTTGTTGCTTCTGTAAATTGTTGAGACAGATAGGTGGCCTGTAACCGGGTTCTGAAACTCTTCCACTGTCCTTCAATTCCACCCTTAAAATTTATCATTGGTACAAATTCTACTTCATTACCTTGTACACCTGTTACAACACTTTTTACGTATTGAGATTTTACTAGTGTGAGGTTTGAAAATACATTTAGCTCTAAATTCGATTGTTTGATAATATCATATGTGCTGAAAGTTTCCAAACCGTAAATTATAGCCTTGCCAATATTTTTCCGCCGTACGGCAGTACCCGCACTGTTCTTTTCTGGTGGAGCTTCACCAATCCTGTTCCCATAGTTTAAAAAGAAAGCGCTCAAATCATACCGGAATCGCCTATTACTTTGGTTACGTATTCCTGCATCCCAGCTAAACCCCTTCTCATCTTTTATATCCAGGTCTACTTCAAAAGCTTGATTGGTGATATGAATATCACTAAAAGTGATTGCCCTAAAGTTTTGACTGATGTTGGTATATATGCTGGTTCCGCCAGCAGTTTTATGTTCTAAGCCTAAACCAGCGATCAGGAAAGATCTTTTTCTGCCCGTATTGCTCTCATCTTTTATATTTTGAATAGTGTTTCCTGCCAGGTCTTTTTGAATTTCACGTACATAGCCATTAGCACGGGTATTTATAAATTCATAACGTAGTCCTGGGGTTAATGTAAGATTTTCCTTTAAATAGATAATATTCTCCAGGAAGAAAGACTGATTGAAATTAGGGTACTTATAATCAGATTTAAAGTTCTCCGGACTTTCTATAAAATCAAAATCTGCTTCAAATCCATTATTTCCAATTCCCTGCCGGCCTGTATTTGAAACGTTGTAAGTTCTGGTTCCAATAAGCCCCGTTGTAGTTAATCCTAAAAGCTTATATGACTGAAGGTATCTCGCTTCAAGACCTAAGTTTTTGAAATTGCCTATAATCAACTCTCTGTTTTCTTTTTGAGAGGATGTGCCATCCTCAACTTCAACACGATAATTAACAAAACCAAGAGCCTTACGGGATGCAATTAGGCCGTAGGCTCTAATATTTAACTTGCCTGTGGTACCAATTTTTTGATCGAAGGAAAGATTAAAAAGGTTCCAGTTAATGCCAAACCAGTTTCTTTCACGATTAGATTGGTTAGGATCTTCGTTAAACATTCTATCGCTCAAGCCACCTGCTTGTTGTGATAAATAATTAAGATAAGTATGCTCTACAGCAATAGTTGATTTAGAATTAAAAGAGTAATCAAGGTGAAGGTAAGTTGAGGTGTTATTATACTCCGAATTGGGCCGCCATCCATTTGCCTGTTTGTAATTTACGTAAGCATAATAACCAACTTTCCCATTTTTTCCCGATATACTATTGAATGTGTTAAACAATCCATAGGAAGCTATGCTTTGCCGGCTAACAAAGCTCAATTTCTTAGTTGTGTCCGGCTTTCGCATTACGAAGTTTATCATTCCTCCAAATTGAGTTCCGTATTGTAATGATGCTGCTCCCCGAACAATTTCAATGGCCTCTACAGCTTCAGCCGGGGGAGTATAATAGCTTTCGGGGTAACCCAGCGCATCGGGACTAATATCATGGCCGTTCTGACGTACATTAAAATTTGCTGCCCGGTTAGGATTTAAACCGCGACCACCGATGTTAAGCTGCAAGCCTCCTTCGCTTTCCCATATATTTAAGCCTGCTACTTTTGCATAAATCTCACGGGCATTATTGGTCGATAAGTTGGCGATTACATTATCCATACGGATAACTTCTGTCTTTTTCCCGGCATAAATTGCCGTTCCCTCAACAGAGCGTAAGTAGCCGAAATTTCGTTTTTTTGTATTGTCGGAAACTGTAACGGTATTGAGTACTTGAGATAAGCTTCGCATTTCAATTTCTATGAATCGGGCAGCATTGACTATAATACTGCTATCGCGGTACCCTGTTTTCGTAAAGATGAGTGCAGCTTTATTTCCCGATTTTAACGTCAGTAAAAAACCACCTGTAGAGTCTGTTAAAGCTGAAATATTCTCATTCTTCACCAATACTTTTACGCCTGTTAACGGTCCTGACAAGTCCGAAACTCTTCCTTGCAACCGGCTTTGAGCCGAGGCTTGGATCACGGAGATTGTAAACAGAAATACGAATAGGTACTTAAAATCCTTTAATGTCATCATTGAAATGTGTTATCCACTTTTTATGTCTGAAACTTTCTTGTTCTTTATACAAATCTGCGTTTGGATTAATCAGAGGTTGATTGGGCCGGCTATTCAGCGTTGCATAACATTCCACAAAAACGGCCGGGTTTTGAAACCCGATCTTTTTAAACGTATCCCCAAGGAAATGTGCGTATTGAAGAATCATATCGGGCTGAAAAGACATTTGCTTCTCCTGAACCGGATTGAGGTAGTCGCTGTTATTTACCATAACCTGACGATTAGAACTTAAATCTTTCACGGTAAATGTTGCGATGCCTGCTTTCTCCATTAGCATTACCCGCCAGGAAAATCGGTAACCTTCTTCAGTCCAAAATAATTCTCCGGGATAAAGCAAATATCGCAGCGGAAAAAGTATTTGAATCAGGAAAAAGGGGAGGAGGATAACTGAAACCGGAATTAGTTTTACAGGATAAAAAACTTTTCGATGCTCATTGATTTTGCTGATTCGGTCAAGTATGGGCAAACTCATTTTTTCATCAAAGAAAATTAACGATGCAAGCATCATGATATAAGGAAACATCCCGATGGCAGGAAAAAAGATGGCAGTACCTACATGAAAAATTATTACTACCGGGAAAGCATATTTCCGGGTACGTCTAAATAAAAGAAATTTCCAGATTGTGAGGTCGTAGATGGCACCAAACCAGCTGAATAAATATGCCATCCACAACTCATCAACGAAGCGGCCAATAAAAGGCAAATCGTATTTCGATGGAAGCCAGATGCGCAAGGGGAGGGCATCAATTAACCAGTCGGAGTTTAATTTTGCCAGACCGGCATAAAAATAAACCAGACAAAGCATCAATCTTATTGAACCAATACACCATCTTGGAACTTGCGTATAGGTTGGAACAGTTTTAAACCTCGAATCTAACGAACAGAAATTGCCACCAGGAAGCCAAATCAGCAAGAAGCTGACTAATGCAATAAAATAATAATGATTAAGATAATAGGTTTTATCTATCAATTCGATATAGCTAAAGCTGAGGAAAAAGATGATAGCTGAAACCCGATATTTCCATCCCAGCATTACTCCCAGAGATGCTATTGCGCAAACGGCAAATAGAACATAAGTGTAGACTCCAAGCGGTTTCACAAAATCGAAACCGTAAAAAGTGAAATGGAAGGAGGGTGAAATATATAGTTTTTCAATCCAACCCATCAACCAGAATCGCGCTAAGCTAATAAACATTACGGCCCCAAATATTATCCTGAATAATATAAGGGGCGCAATGTGTACGGGTTCTTCTAAGTATTTTTGAAGAGAAGTTTTCACCGGCTAAGTTTAATCTCCATCGGTATCGGCGTAAGCTACAGTAATACTTAGAGCAGAAGCAACTTCGGTTTTTATTTGGACTACCATTTGTTGGTAAGCCAACCAAATTTCATTTAATGGAGCCGGATTCGACTCTGCTACAGTGCGTAGGTTAGCAGGTAATCCATTAATTTTTCCTTCAATCGCCTGAAATTTTGTTACCATCTGGGAAGCATAATTCTTTGAATTTTTACCGTCCATAAATATCAAATAGTTATTGAGGCTGCTTCCATTCTGGTTTGTAGCGAACCCTGTACCATACCAGGCGGCTTTATATGCGTTAAAGGAAGCGAGAGCCAGCTCTTTTGAAAATACCCTGGAATAATATCCTTCCACATTAGCTGGGAGTGGTGTTCCCGTACGTTGGCCGCCGGGTATTCCAAACTTAGCTTCGCGATTGTGAACCTCGATGTATGGAAGGAAAGTATTATTAAATAATAAGCCTAAGGAACTGCTCAAATCCACACCTGATGCGTTGATAAAAGTTTGTCTGTAGCTTGTGTTCCAGGCGGCTAAAACGCTTTTGTTTAGGTCAGTAATTCTCTTCGTTAATGCGTTTGTAAAATAAACTTTGTTCGTGTTAGAGAATGAAGTCACTATCTCTGCGTCAGTTTTGTTGTTGCCGTAAAGCAAAAATTCAATTGCCGGAAATCCCTGTATAGCTTTAGTAAACGGACTGGCTAAGTCGTAGGTTCCACCAGCTAGTACTTGTTCTACCGAAGTTATATTAGTAGGATAAGTATTAGCATTTGATAGAAAACTTTGCGTCATAGCCGGGCCAATATCCCAAAGAGCAACTTTTTGCCAGGCTATGTAAGCATTTTTCCATGCTAGGCGGGCTTCTCCCAAAGTGGTAAGAGTTGGATTATCTGTCAATGCCTTTATCTTAATCTCCATGGCATCTCCTTTAACCTGAAAATCCTGATAAGAAGGTATAATCAGGCTATCTGCCATATTAATTAAAATATTCTGGCGATTGAAATTACCCGTATCCACTTTATCATTTCCGCCCTTTTTGCAAGAAATAATTAGAACTGCTATTACAATAATACTTATCAGGATTGATTTCATTTTCTTCTCTTTATATCCAACAACACTTATAAATGGCTTAATAATTAGCTAAAGGGTCTTTTCCGTACAAATTGGCCAATTCTGTTTTCACCGTAGTGATTTTAGTATTAATATCAGAAGACCAAAATCCATTGCCTGCTGTTAGAACTGCAAGCCACTGTTCTGCTTTTGCAGAAGTTACCTTACCTGATGGCGCATATTGAAGCGAATAGATAAAACCTAAACCTTCAGATAGTTCGTGAAATGCTGAGGGAATATTATTAGCGGTAATTTTCGTTTTTGATTCTCCCAAATAATGCAATGCTTTTATAAGACAAACCTCTTCGAAATTCTGACGAATAATTGCTTTTTGCTTATCTCTTTCGATATAGTCTTTCGCAACAATCGCAGCGCGTCCTTTACGGAAAGCAGCATAAGTTTTGGATGCTAATTGTTGCGGAGTTTCAAGTCCGATAAAATAACCTCCCCAAAAACCACGGTCTTGTGTACCTTCCAGCTGTAGGTTATTTA
>JANMZB010000797.1:0-3769 GCA_031382725.1 Sphingobacteriaceae bacterium
GCCTGCAGGCCGTGCTGGAGGGGGCGGGCGGCGATCTGTACTACTTCAGCGGCAGCACGCTGTACATGCGGATTTTTATGTTTGAGGCCTTCCCGCATACCTACCAATAAGCGTTCGCCTAATTTAGGGTAATTAGCGGCAACCTTAAAAGCATGTACTTGTACCACAGCATCCGCATGACGGAAGGCGGAGAGCAAGATCTTGTCTGGCAAGGCATTCAACCGATACAGCGCCCAGAGTGACTGAGTAAGCTGTTTCGGGTGGACTTTTTTACGCCGGGCTATCTTTTGTAAAGACTTTACAGCCTTCTCCCCAAAGCGATCAACAAGTTCATCGGTGGCCCGCATACGTGTGGCCAGTACCTCATGCTTCATACCAGTCAGCAATTCATCCAGGCTTGCTTTTGACCAGTCATTCACTGCATTTAACTTATTGCCTTTATAGGTAATTTTCCAGATACGGCCACTAATTCGGTCTCGGCCGGGGTGGTTCAGAGGTACCTCGTAATGGGAGATAATCCGGTTGTAAAAATCAGCAATATACATGGCCCCATCCGGGCCAATTTTAATATCAACTGGCCGGAACCAAGGATCGCGGCTAATTAGGAAGTCTTCGTGGCGAGTAGTTTTGGGTGTCGTTCCTTCCAACACCATGGTGTTCCGGCTAATCCGGCTGGTTACCACATCGCCGGAATAAAATGAGTTGCGGTAAGGCTCGGGAAAATTTGTGTCGGTATAATAAACGAGGCCGGCCAGGCCCGTAGAGTTCAGTTTGTAGTCCATCATGGTAGGAGCAAAACCCATGCTCGGTTCCTTTTTGCGCCAATTGCTGTATTCTGCCCCCCAAATTAACTGGTATATGGGCAAACTATGGGAATCGGAGGAATATTGATTGCCCATTTCATCATAAGTAGCTCCAAAGGGATTGATACGGCCATCCGTTGTTTTTTCAGCACGGCTACCATCCAATCGAAACCGGAAGGTATTACCCGAATACATGTGAAGTGTATCACCGTCAGTGCCTGATGTTTTAGAAGTATTCGCGTAGCCGTGTAAGGCGTGTATCCAACCGTCAAACCCTCGGGCTAAATTATTAACCATGCCGTGAGTATCCTCGTAGCCAAAGCCACTCAACAAAACTTCGCGCTTGTCAGCTTTTCCATCGTTATCCGTATCATAAAACCGGTAAACATTAGGAATACTATACCCAATAGCCCCACCCTTGACCGGCATAATGCCAATTGGGATATTTAGATCATTTGCAAAATCGTTTATTTTATCAGCACGCCCGTCGCCGTTGGTGTCTTCAAGTATGGTGATGCGATCTTTCGCTCCGCTCGGACCAGCAGCTACCGGATACTCCGAAGATTGGGTCACCCATAATCGGCCCTTTTCATCAAAGGCCATGTTAATGGGTTTAGTAATATCAGGCTCCGAGGCAAATAAGGTTGCTTCAAATCCGGGGGGCAATACAAAACCCAGGCGTTCCTCTTCAGGTTTTTGGTACTCGGTCGTCCGGACGTTCTCCCCGTAAAGTGCCTTATCTACCGGCACAATTGGAAACGCAGTTGTCGCACTCGGCGCAGGAGTATTAACTACTTTTTTAGAATTAATACAACTCTGCGAAAGGGCTATAAAGGCAAACAGAATTATGAATGGTTTATAAATTGATTTCATAAATTATAACGTGCTATTATACTAATGTGTGTGTGATTCTAAATGCATTAATTGCCCATACTCTATTTAAATATCCCTTTAAGAAATGTTACTCCTGCACTGGCTATTTCCTCCTTCGATTTTTCTATTTCTCGCCAAATGGCTGCGGCTTTAGCAATTGCCTTAACATCGGTAGTAAAAGATTCAATTACGATGTCTTTTTGGTACTGTATACTATTCAAAGCCTCCACAATACCTTTCCAATCCGTATGGTCATTACCAGGTGTTCCACGGTCACTGCCACAGGCATGAAAATGCCATAAAAGGTTTCCACACTGGCGAATAGCCTCCGGCAAACTCTTTTCCTCAATATTCATGTGGAAAGTATCCAAATGAATGCCTACGGCAGGGCTATTAATAGTGTTGACCTTCGAAATGGCTTGGGCGGTAGTATTAATAAAATCAGTTTCAAATCGGTTTAGCGGTTCTATGGCGAGCTTCAATCCGGCTGTTTCGGCTTTTGCACCTAATGCGCGTAAATGAGTTGCAGCCGTTTGCCATTGCTCCTTATAGTCTTCGGCTGTTTCCTGCCCGGCCCGGCCTACAGAAGAATATAAGGGGCCAATTAACATTTTAGCACCCAATATCGGCATCACCTCTAATAGAGTTGTTAAATAAGATAGAGCACATTCCTGGTCCTCCCGGGAGCCTCTCAAATCTCGCCCAGGGCCCATAGCCGCACAAATGGAGGTGCAGGTTAAATTATTCTTATCTAATTCTTGTCGGATAAATTGCGGGTCGATATTAGCAGGATCTTCTAATGCGATTTCGACAGAATCAAATCCCCATTCTTTAAATTGCGGGAACCAGCTCACACTTTCGTTTGTGAAAGGAGAGGTAAATAAAAAAGTGTTAATACCAAAGTTCATACGTAAGTATTTAATTATTCGCTAATACCTTCATTATAATACACGTGGAGGCCGTCTTTTCCAGCTACAGCAATATCAAGTTTGCCATCGCTATTCAGGTCTGAAACAGCCATTTGAATACCATTACCCTTGCCTAAAAGAGGGCCATAAGCGATTATTTGCTTTGCAAAGCTCTCTCCGTTCCACTGATAATAATACAAGCCATAATCATCGTGCGCCCCGGGGTCTTTATCGTTGTGGGCCCTAAAGCGTTTTCCTGTTACCAGCACAGGCTTGCCATTGCCCAATAAATCGGCCCAAACCAATTCATGAAACTGGGAATTATTGGGATCGATAGGATGCTTTTTCCAGGCACCTTTCTTCGTTTGCTCGTACCAATCCAGGCCATAATCATGGCCTTGGCCGGCTATCAGGTCATTTAACCCATCGCCGTTTAAATCTATTACCAGAATCGGAACGCTGGCTTTTCCCATATTCAGACCATCGTGCCAAATCCATTTATCTACAAAGGGCTTTTTAGGGGCTTCGA
The DNA here is from genome assembly GCA_031382725.1 of Sphingobacteriaceae bacterium. Classification (GTDB taxonomy): domain Bacteria; phylum Bacteroidota; class Bacteroidia; order Sphingobacteriales; family Sphingobacteriaceae; genus Paradesertivirga. Next base: position 3,114 of record JANMZB010000797.1, read on the forward strand.
GCCAACCTGTCGAAAAAACAAAATCCCCACGGCCATCGCCGTTGATATCACCGAAACCCAAGCCATGACCCTGCTTTGCTTCGGTTATAACATGTTCAGTAAACTTGCCGGTACCTTTTCGGTCTGCATCCAGAATCAGGCGAAAGAAACGGAATGTTTTTTGCGGGTTGTTGGGTGCAATTTCTACAACACCATCACCATCTATGTCCCAGGCCCGTGTAGTTTCTACGTTGCCCGTTACGCCAATGACATTTTCTACCCACTCCTTATGTTCTTTCCCCGGATTTTGCCGCCATCGAATGTTACCGCCCCACCAACCGCCGCTAATAACATCCAGGTAACCATCTCCATTTACATCAAGTGGAATGGCCGAAAAATCATCGTAATATTCGTCATAACGCTTTACAGCGAGAACCGTATGTTTCTTAACAAAAGCAGGGCCTTCGTACCAGTAGCCTCCCGAAACCAAATCAACTTTTCCATCCTGATTGGCATCGAAAGCCCCCACAGCTTCAAACAACTCAGCGGACACTTTCTGAACTCTGAAACGAAGCGGTTGACTACGCAGAGCTTGCATACAAATACCTAGAAAAAAGAAAAGCAATACTGTTTTTTTGAGCATTTTCATTTGAAATATAATGGTTTTTTATGGCTAT
>JANMZB010000803.1:0-5920 GCA_031382725.1 Sphingobacteriaceae bacterium
CTGTACTATAAGTAGTATTGAAAGACATACTAAATCTATGTGAAAATTTATAATTACTTATCAATGTTAAATCATGTGGTTTGTCATGATTAGCCGGGAAATAGTTTCCAGAGTTTATTGTTTCATCATTATTTCTATCATTTGTTCTAAGCAACGTTCTTGAATAACTATAACTCACCCACCCATTAATCTTTCCTGTTAATTTCTTAATAAGAAGCTCAATACCGTATGCTTTTCCCTTTGTATTAATGACATCCTGCTCAATATTTTCATTCAATATTAATAAAGCACCGCTTTTGTAATCCAGATAATTATTGAGTCTTTTATAATATCCTTCAATGGAAGTTTCAATTGTATTTGATTTAAGGTTTTTATAGAGTCCTAATGAAACCTGATCGCCATTCTGTGGCTTTATATTTATATCACTTAGTTTCCATATATCAGTAGGTGCCATTGATGCAGTATTGGAAAGCATATGAATATATTGGCGTAGGGTATTATAGCTTGCTTTAATTGAAAAGTCAGAATTCATCGCAAATCTTCCGGAAAAGCGAAATTCCGGTCCGTGATAAGTTTTTATTATGTCGCCTTTAGTATAATTTGAAATTTCAGCAATAGTACTTTCTTCTTTTACGCTATTAGCAAAGTAATTTTTCACTCTAGACGGTCCCAAGCTATTAAACAAAGAATATCGTAAGCCCATATTAAAAGATATTGCTGGCGATAACTCAAACCTGTCTGCTATATATAACGCACTTTCAAGTGCTTGCTCAGTTTGAAGACTTTTAGGAATTACCAGCGAACTTGGAGAAAAGCGATTATAATTGCCAGGTTGCAAATTATACTTGAGTGTGCTGGCACCAAAATCTAATGTATGTTTAGAATTTAGATAATATGTAAGATCTGTTTTTAAGTAATTCTGTCTTATTCCAAATTTAAGTTGATAGGCAGTAAACTTATTTACGTCACTATAGTTCTCGTAATTATAATGATCAATTCCTGAGGTTACAATTGAATTTAATTTGTTATTAAACAAATGCTTCCATTTAAGTGAAATATTCTTATTCTGATAAGCATAAGAAACGTCGCTCGCCAGATTTGAGTCATCGTTACTTAAATAGCTGGTTAAGTAGATGTTGTTTTTAGCATTATGCTGGTGGCTCAAATTTAAATTAACATCATAAAAACCTGCTTTTGCATTCTGAAAACCAGCATTTTTAGGCAACGTTTTTAACATCCAATTTGAGTAAGTTGTACGTCCACCCAAAATAAATGAGGTTCTGTCTTTAATAATTGGAGCTTCAATATTTAATCTACTAGTGATAAGGCCAATTCCGGCAGAACCTTCAAAATTCTTTTTATTACCTTCTCTTGTGCTCAATTCTAGCACGGAAGATAAGCGTCCCCCGTATTTTGAAGGGATACTGCTTTTATATAACTCAACATCTTTTACAACTTCAGGATTAAATGCAGAAAAGAAGCCAAAAAAGTGTGATGGGTTAAATATAGTAGCGTCGTTAAATAGAATAAGATTTTGATCTACTGCCCCACCGCGTACATTGAATCCGGTACTAGACTCGCCAACAGACTTCACTCCTGGCAGGGTAAGTACTACCCGCAAAATATCAGCTTCCCCAAAAACCGTAGGAACCTGTTTGATCGTTTTAATATTAAGCTTTTCAACCCCCATATGTGTTGACTTAATATTTGATGCTTTATCAGCAGTAATTACCACTTCTTTTAAAGAAAGTATTTGTTCCTGTATATTGATATCTAACTTACCATTTGAATATAAGATTATCAATCGTTTCGTGTCTTTTACTCCCATTCCTGTTATACTCAACTCGTGTCGCCCTTTTGCGAGAGTGAGACTGTAATAACCAAATTGATCTGTAACTGCACCGATTCTTGGATTTTTTGAAAAGATTGCAATACCTGTAGCTGGCTCGCCGGTTTTAGAATACCTAATGTAACCGGCAACCGAGGCATTACCTTTATCTATTGTAGCGGTTACATTTCCTATAGAATAAACTTTATTTTCGAAAGTAGCGAGAGCCACTGGCTTATCGTCTTTGAGATCAGAAAACACGGCAGGTTTTTCAGATTTAGGTTTTTGCACCCCTGGCAAATATTGTGATGATAACTCTGTAACGATCTTTGTCCCTTTAGTAAGAATTACTATTTGGTTATTATAGAATGAATACGCATAATCAGTATTGGAAAATATTTGTTCAAGAATATTCTGTAAGGGCTGATCACTTATATCAACGTTCACTCTCAAACTATCCCATTGTGTTGGGTCGTAAAAAAATCGATAAGTGCTTTGATACTCTATAATTTTAACTATCTCATCAATACCGGCGTTTTCAAGTTGAAGAGTTAAGTGGGCTTTTGTTTGAGCACTAATGGAGAAGCTTAGCAATAAATTAAAACAGATCAACACAAAGAACTTTTTCATCTTACTTAGGACGGTTAGTATCATAATACTTTGCTAAGGCGATAATCCAGTTCTCTTTATTTGTTCGATAATCGAGTTTTTTATTTTTTAAATACTGTTGGCTTCCGTTCTGCTTCAACAATTTAATAAAAGCCCCTTTGTTCTTTACATTATTAATTTTACCATCCATTTGGACATAGTAAGTATCATTAGGAATAACATTATACTCCACCACTCCATTACCTACGGTTTCCTTTATTGTCTTAATTCTTTTAGTAAAAACTTTTATTCTACTACTATGATAAAGTAAATCATAATATCCATTGGGCATTGTAGCGGTGTCAAAAGATTTTTTTACATTAATGAATTGGTGATTGATAATGGAAAACTCATCAACTTTGTCCGTTTGCAAAATCACATTTGAGTAACCATCCTGGTATTCAAGTACCAATTGGTCCCTTAAAAGGTCATATTTTAAATTTGCCTCTGGATAAAATTTGCCATCGTACATTATACTACCTTTTAAAAAAAAATCCTCTGCAAAATAAAGGTGTCCATTCGCTATTTTATGCGGATAAGCATTATACATTCTTCCTCTATATAAAGGAGCCTCCTTCTTGAGAGATTTGGTATAAAGTGCTAACAGCTTTTCAGAAACTATTTTTATATGGACACTATCGCTTTGACCATTAGAACGATGAGGCAAAAACGTAAAAAAAGCAATAAGCACAATTAAGGCAATAGCAATGTTGGTCATAGGCATCGACACATCAACTATTTACCAAAATAGTTGATGTGAAATTATATAGGTTTAAATTATTAGTTATCAAATATGTTGGGAAGCAAACTTCAATCTATCCTGCACTGTCCTGTAATACATTGAGTTGATAGTAGCTGTATAAGTAGTACTATCTTATTGGCCAATCTATGTCCAATTAAATTAAAACAAGTTGGCAAACGCCCTTTATAAAAGGATACCAATAACCTCACTTAAACAACTATTAAATGATTTACAAAAGCATAACAATATAAATACTAATTAGGCCAGAAAGCAGGTTTGTTGGGTGAACCGAGAATAGTGCAATCAAGACAGGTTGCATAAATAACGAATAATCTTATCTTGTTATCATAAAGTGCATATTCTACTGGCAAATAATTGTAATTTAAATAATTGGCAAACTCTAATACCTTTATACAAGGGGGAGGATTCCATTCGATACCGTGCGGCTTTACACTTCTGTGAATAAAAACACGCTTTTCTGTAACTCTTCCAGAGCTCATAAACCCAATAACACTCTCCTTAGGATTGCTGGTACAATAAATATTTCCTTTCAATTCTGAAGGTTGAGGGTCGAAAATAGTTCCAATTTGTTCGGTATTTTGTTTCATTTTTTTCAAATACTCATATCCCTCTTTGGTTATGCCGAACTGACGAATCTTAATACTATACAGTGCATCAATTTTTTCTGAATTGCCTTTAACATATGTTATAGGTTCTTCCATTAATTTACTCTCGCTGAGAGCTGCAGAAGTTCCTAAGACGATTTCAGTAGAGGTTGAACTCTGCCAGCAGCGCTTGGGATAAAAATGTTCCCTCTTATCGATTACTCTTTCATCTACATACCCAAGCGTGGTTTGATATGGTGGTATTACTTCCCATGTTTCCTCATAAGTCCAATTATAATATTTAGTCTGGCTGCTTGGGTCATTAGTATTCACAAAAATCTGAAGCCCGATGTCTTTTATCTTATATCCGATTGTATCAATTTCCGGCGTCTGCTTATTCTCTAAAAAGTCTGTTTGGTATTCTTTTCCGGTACCCGTTTTTACATTAAGGCGATACTTTTGCATTGAATTAAGATTACCTACAAGCAAAGAGCATATGCCTTGAGCATCACTTTTGGCACTTACTGACGAACCATCTTCACCTGTAATTAAAACATATGCTCCTGCTTCAGGAGTATTTGAAAACTTATCTTGCAGGTCGGCAGTTCTGCTGAGTTTTATAACTGTAGTATCTCCACTAGTATCAATATATCCTTCAATAACCATCAAATCTCGTTTTCCTGCAATGGTAGAAGGAGTAAATTCTTCTTTGCATGATGAAAATAGAAGTACAAAAAATGCAACAATTTTATATCTGACATTCATAAAAATAGTGTCGTAAAAGGTAGATGTAAAGTCTAAGTTATAATTAATGCCAACTTAATCGTGAATATTAATACTGGTTGATTAGGCAGCAAAGTTTATATTTGGCGAATCAAAAATAGATTGACAAATCAGGGATCTATCCTGCGCTGTCCTGCTTTAATTTTCTGAAGATTTTCATTATAAAAAATAATTTTTGGTTGATCGCAATTAAAAAAAGGAGACTTGTTTGATGCAAGCCTCCTTAATTCTTAAACTAGTTAAATCCTACTCTACTATAATCTTCGTAGAAAACTTACTTGTTGCACTGGTAATCTGTAACACGTATAATCCAGGCTGAACGTTGCCCACATTTATTAGCTCAGTATTTCCGTTACTTGTAAAGTTATTTTTAAAGACAATTCTTCCCGACAGATCAGACAAATACATATCAACTTTATTATCTTTTTCTGCACCATTCAAATTAATGGTAATCCAACCATCTTTTACCGGATTAGGAAAAACCGAAATACTAGCATCAGGTATTGTCTTATCATTTATCTGTAATTGCAAAGATTCTTGCCGGTTTAAAGAACTAATCTTTGTACTACCAACAAAAGCCTCTACTTCTCTTACAGAGATAGCCCATGAGATATCATTAGTACGAACCTGCCCGATCACTCTTATGCCAACCACCGGCAGATTATTATTTAGTGGAGGTCCTGAAAAAGTATAAACCTGACCTGAGGCACCAGAGTTATAAGGATATGGCCTGTCAATTGTCCAGCCGACTGCATTTGTCCATGGATTACTGGTAGGGTCGCTACCAGTGGCTGGCTGATATTGAACGCGCACATTTTCACCAACTGTAAAACATCCATTATCATTAATACCAAACGTTCCATTGTGAAATTTTACGCTGTTAATCCCGGTCCTGGTTCCACTAAACCAGGTAATACCAGCTGCTTGCCATTTTCCAATATCATTAGGACCATTCTCCGGTAAAACATAATTTGTAGTAAGGTTTCCATCCACAATGATTCGTTCTGTCCCTCTATTAGCATTACTTCCAGAATTTTGCAATGAATGCCAATAATTACCGGTGCCTAAATCTGATGGTGGTGGTGTGCCTCCGCCTCCTGTATAAGCTTTTACCTCTTTCACATAAACCGCCCAAGACACATTGTTGGTATGCACCTGTCCTGCAACTCTTACACCTATTACAGTACTTGGCAGAGGTGTACCGCTTGTAAAGGTATAGGTTTGGCCCGAGGCGGCTCCTAAATTGGTGTATGGGTAGCTGGTAGGGGCCATTGTCCATCCTGTTGCATCTGCCCAGGTAGTACTGCCAGATAC
>JANMZB010000775.1:0-1638 GCA_031382725.1 Sphingobacteriaceae bacterium
TACCTATGGTTACTTAGTACCAATATAATTCCGGGAAGAATTTTGACCAGTACTGGTACAGTCCATCCAACTCATAATTCATGTACTGCTACACTATAGTGTATTTTCTTGTAATGGAGTACTCGTACCGGTACGCTTGAATTAATAATAAATACCAGGCCTACTCTATAGTACAATAATACACCATACTACATGTACAGTAACTGGAACAAATACCTTGTGCTATTGGTACTTTCAGTACTGGCAGCTGTACATTACCATGTACGTAGTACTACAGAACGCCGTTATACCTACTTGGCACTGCATGAACTTGCAATGCAATGCAGACTCTAATTATTGTTATGCAGACTCTAATTATTGTTATACTTCTATAATGTGACAGGTACCTGTTGCACACAGCTTAGTTCTGGATGGTTTACAATTACATATTGACCTGGTAATCTACCTAACGACAAAAAAAAGTAGGAATAACAAAGACTGAGGTTAAAAAATCAGAGTGTGAGTAAAAAGAGTTACTTTAAAGGGTATCAATGTTAGCATGTAATGGTAGATATGATATTGTTTTTAATTTTATATGAAATTATTTTACTTCTATGTTACTTAAATTATTTGTATTGCAGCTGTTTAGCACATAGTAATACAAAGAGTCTTGGTTATAATTCAGATTACGTTTATTGGTATGAAGAGATTTACTAATGACCAGCAATTAACAACTATTTTAGATTCTATGGGTCAATGGGTAAAAAATCCTCACAATAAGTGCAGTAAATTGAAACATCAAAGAAAAGAGACCTTGTTGTATTCTTCTTCTAAGATTTCGCCTGACTTCAGTTATTTTTTTGACAACACACATTTTTACAGAAACTGCTGTTGCTGGAATGTTCAAACCTCTTCACTAAATATTCTTAGCCTATTGAATAGACTGTTTGAAATAGTGTCATGAGAAATATAATTGTCTGATTTTTATATTTTAAATCGTTACAAGTTAAATCTTCCACTTCTTGATAAAAAAGTCACCTTAACATGCACTCTGCTGCCTTTTCATAATACAATATGGAGTATATTCTTCTGTTTAGAATATATTGGAGTATAATACAATACAATAAGCATTAAAATCCTACAGGACATCATTTGAAATCTGTTTGTACTGTACTGGTACATTGTACAAGTACAGTACACGTATATTACATACCAGGTACACCTTTATGGAATACTGGTACAGTATATATTATTATTGTTGCAGTGTAGATTGTACCAGCTACAAAGTACTGGATGTGCATTGAAATTAATTAAATGCCGTATGGTATTTATCATTACATGTACCTGTACAGTATAATTAAATATTCTTTTAGTGATACATACCAACAAACAGCATGGCGTGCGAAAAATCATGCTAAGTAAGAAATGTCACACCTGATGCTGCGAAAATACTAGAAGTGCATTTTTATCGCGATAGAATTTTCAGGGGGGGGGTATACGACAACGACGTGTTTCAGAGGGTAGATTTCAAATGAAAATACGGTAGTAGTATGTAGGTTTTGCAACTTTTCTTACCTACTCGCCTTGAACAAAACATTTTCTATACGTTCCTGCAAGTACTTGTCTACTACGGTATTTCACGGAGATATCGGTAGAGTA
>JANMZB010000844.1:0-9791 GCA_031382725.1 Sphingobacteriaceae bacterium
ATATCTGACTATTGATTTTGTACGTCCATTAAAAATAACCTATGACGGAGGATTTGTCGATTTTCAAATAGATGCAACTCTAAGTAATATGCTTTATAAAATTAGCCAGGATAATTCTGGAAGTTTATTTATGACTTTGTATTCCTGCCTGAACATTCTTTTATATAAGTATACTGGTCAAAACGATATTATTATAGGTACACCTATTGCAGGTCGTGAGCACCCAGATTTGGAAGATCAGATAGGCTTTTATTTAAATACGCTGGCTCTTAGAACCAACTTAAAAAGTGCAGATAATTTTAAAACGCTATTAAATAAAGTAAAAAGTACAACATTAAAAGCTTATGAGCATCAAATTTATCCTTTTGATTGTTTGCTGGAAGATTTAAATATAGACAGGGAATTAAGTCGTTCCCCATTATTTGATGTTATGATTGTTTTAAATAACATGGATTATAAGGCCCAAGAATTTAATGAAATAGAAGGGCTTAAAATTTATAATTATCATCAGAGGACTGAGCATAAATCCGCAAAATACGACTTGACTTTTTTCTTTAAAGAGTTAAATGGTAAGATATTCGGAAGTATTAATTATAATTCAGATATCTTTAAAGTAGAGACAGTTAATACATTTAAAAATGATTTTCTTAATATAATAAGAGTAGTAAGCTTGGATGAAACTACTATAATATCAAAGTTAGAATTATCTGATTTGGATCAAACTGAAAAACTTAATAATTTTATAAATTAATAGCTATAAAAGTGCTATTATTGTTTTAATAAAGCCTACATAAATTAAAATGCCGTAGTACCCATTCTTGGGATTACTACAAGCGAAGCTATTTTCGGACTGCCATTTATTTCACCTCAAAAAAATATTGAGAATAATTTTGGTTTGAAAATAGTTACAAGTTTCTTATCAAATAAACAGCCTGTTACTTATGCCTTTAAATATGAGCCTGTTTAAAAGTTTCATAAATGATGATAAGCCCTACTTTAAGCCAAAGTTCCGGCCTTGGGAATAATAGGGTTTGAAATGGGCTTTAGCCTAGATTCTGCACGGCCAGTAAGCGTTTGATAATGTCCCGGTAATTAGGGTCTTGAATCTCAGGGTTAAACCCACGGTTAACGGTATATTACAATCATGACCATAAAATAGGGTTAAACTATTGAATGAAATTTAAACAGGCTCTGGGTACTAGATTAAATTACAAAAAAAGCATTATTCTTTTTTGCCCAAGGTAAACACATTAATAAATCATTAAGAGGTTTAGAGTCGCTTCTTTTTGTGTTAAAGATATCGGTAAGGATACCTAGAACAGCTATCATCCCGCGGTTGGTGTCTCCATCAGTTCAATCGCTATTAATGCGAACATTTTATTTTAAACACACTCTTTAGAATTCTGTTTTTTTCTTCTACACTTTGCTGGAGCAACCCTGACCGAACTAAACCTGACAGAAATGGAAAACCCGGAATGTGGGGAGGGTTTGAAGGGGAGGCAAATGAGGATTTGTAATGAATGGCAGGACTGATGCAACCGATGAAACACAGAAACCTGCTTTTCTAAACATTTTTAATTGTGCATTTTCCTTGCACTTCAACCAGTAACTAGCATAGTCACATGTCGTTTCTTAATCTTCGCATTAAGCTTTTTTAGTTGTTTTCTATCATCCCCATAATCCTATTTTTTTTTAAAATTATTTATGATGAAAATCCGGTATATCACAAATTTGGGAAAGATGGATCACTTAACAACCTCAGAAATTGAGATGTTAGAGCCTGTTTCAGAAAAATTTGCCTTTAGGACTAATAATTATTATAATTCTTTAATTAATTGGGATGACCCTGAAGATCCATTAAGAAGGTTGGTGGTACCAGTTATGGAAGAATTATCTGATTGGGGGCAATTAGATGCCTCTGAGGAGAAACTTTATCAACCTATATCTGGCATTGAGCACAAATATTCTAGCACGGTATTACTGCTTTGCAATGATGTTTGTGCAGCTTACTGTAGATTTTGCTTCAGGAAAAGACTATTTCAGGTAGATAATGATGAAGTAGTAAAAGATGTATCTAGCGGTATTCAATATATAGAAGCCCATCCAGAAGTTAATAATGTATTACTAACAGGTGGCGACCCCATGGTAATGTCTACGTTGAGACTTAAGGATATAATCCATGAGCTCTCTCGGATAGAGCATGTTAAAAATATACGAATAGGAACTAAAATTCCGGCCTTCAATCCATTTAGAATAGTGGAGGATCAGGCACTAATAGAGATGTTTGAATATTACGGTAGTATCAAACAAATTTATATAATGGCTCACTTTAATCATCCTAAAGAACTTACAGAAACTGCTATTCTGTCTTTGAAAATGTTGATAAAAGCTGGGGTATCTGTTGTAAACCAGACACCTATAATTCATAAGGTAAATGATTCTTCCATCATATTAAAAGAATTGTTTGAGAAATTATCATTTATAGGTGTGCAGACTTACTATGTTTTTGCCTGTAGACCTACAGAAGGAAATGAAGCTTTTGCAGTACCTATAGAAGAGGCTTATGAGATTTACAAGAAAGCAGTATCTGATATATCTGGGTTAGCTAAAACAGCAAGATTTATTATGTCTCATAAACAAGGCAAAATAGAGGTCTTAGGGTTAATAAAGGAATTGATTTTTTTTAAAAACCATAACCTTGTTGAATGTTCAAAAAATGGTGATATAAGTACTTATAAGCGCAATCCAAAAGCCTACTGGCTGGAAGACTACGACGGTTTAAGAGTGAGCTAAAGATCTGATTTTAGTAAAACTAATTACTTCGCATATAGCCTCGATGAAGCTGGTTGTAACAAACATTTCATAGGCAATATTGTGAATATATAAAACAGCTCTACAGCATTATTACCCAAAACAAATTATCTAAATGAAACCTCGATGAGCCACCACTCAAAAGCAGAATTAAATAAGGCTCGAGAAGCTTCGTTTCCATTAAAAAACAAATAATTCTAATGAAAAACTTGCACAGCATATTTGAGAGAAGAGCATTTGAATTACCTTCTAATATTGCCATTGAAGAGGGCGATAAAACTATAACATATAGTGAATTAAATAGAAATGCGAACTATTTAGGAAGAATATTACAAAGTGCAGGTGTTGAAAAAGATGTAATAGTTGGAGTAATGCTTGCACCAGGTGTTAGACTAGTAACCTCATTGCTTGGCGTATTTAAATCAGGGGGCATTTACATGCCAATGGATATTTCTTTTCCTAAGAAACGCCTGGAGCAAATTTTCACTCAAACATTTTCTGGGGTTCTTATAACCAGCGCTGAATTAAGAGACGAGGTAGAGCAGTTATTGCATAAATTTAATATACCCGTTAAATTCTTAATTGTACTGCATGATTCTGGAGAAGTTACTTTTTTAAAGGGAGTTAAAAAACAATTGCTTGAGTGTGAAATAGGCGATGTTTCTAATGAAAATATTTTGTTGGATATTCATCCTGAGGACTCTAGCTATATCTTTTATACTTCCGGATCAACTGGCGATGCCAAAGCTATTTTAGGAAACCATAAAAGTTTAAGCCATTTTATTCTCTGGGAAATTAAAGAATTTGGCGTTGGGCCTCATTCCAAAATAAGTCAGCTTGCACAGGTTACTTTTGATGCTTCATTAAAAGATATACTTACACCTCTTTGCGCCGGAGGAATATTATGTATTCCTCCACTCGGAGTTAAGCAAAACATTCCTGTATTAATCGAATGGATTAATAGTTCTCATATCACAATTTTACAATGTGTACCTTCTATTTTTAGGCTGATTATCAAATTTTTTCCAAAGTCAGAAATAAGCACCTCATTCTTACACTTGAAGCAAGTCTTATTAGCAGGCGAAATGCTTTATGCTAAAGATTTAATAAATTGGAAAGCGTTGGCTAGTGATAAAGCAGAGATTGTAAATCTATATGGTCCTACAGAGGCTACCATCTTGAAAACCTATCATCGCATAAAAGACGTACCTCAAAATCCTTCTCAAATTATTCATGTTGGTAAAGCAATTTCAGAAACCATAGTTGCAATTATTAACGACGGGCATATCTGCAGAATGGGTGAAAAAGGAGAGGTATATATTAAAACGCCCTATCTCACTAAAGGTTATTTGAATGATGAAGAACTCAATGAAGCTGCTTTTGTACAAAATCCTTTAAGTAATAATAAGGTTGATATGGTTTATAAAACCGGAGATATTGGTCGTTATTTAAAGGATGGAAGCATAGAAATCCTGGGAAGGGTTGATAATCAGATAAAGGTAAACGGCATACGTGTAGAACTGGGAGAAATTCAGGGTGCTGTTTTAAGTATTGAAGGTATTGACGAAGCCATAGTACTATCTCATGAAACTAAAGAACATGAGATCGAATTAATTTGTTACCATACAAATTTAAAAATTAGCCCCGAAGAATTAAGAGAGGCTTTAAAATCTGAACTCAGAGAAAGTTTAATACCCGCTTATTTTATTGCATTAGAACAGTTGCCATTAAACATAAATGGTAAGGTAAATAAAAGAATGCTACCTAAACCAGAAGAACTCTTTGCAGATGATATAGAGTATATAGCACCTGAAAATGATGACGAACTTAAATTAGAAGAAATATGGAAGGAAATATTAGGGTTTAATAGAATTGGAAGAAATGTTTCATTTTTTCAACTTGGAGGCCATTCTTTAAAAGCGTTACAGATTATTTCGCGCGTATATAAAATGTTTCAAGTCAACCTGAGGATTGCCGATATTTTTACAAGCCCAACTATTGCACAATTAGCGAAAGTAATTGCCAGTGCAATACAATCTACTTATGAAATTATTCCGCTTATAAAAGAAGAAGAATATTATGATTTATCTACGGCTCAACGGAGATTATGGATCCTAAATCAGATGCAGGGAGAAAATAATATCTATAACATGAGCGGAAGCTATGTTCTTAAAGGCCCCATCAATAAAAAAGCCTTAGAATCAGCATTTCTTAAAGTTATAGAACGACATGAAATTCTTCGTACTACATTTATAACAGTAGATGGACTTCCAAAGCAAAAAATAAGCAACGTATCTTCTTCAGATTTCAACTTAATATATAAAGATTTAATTGCTGAGGAAGATCCGGAGCAACTTACCCAACAAATTGCCAATGAACAGGTAAGAATACCCTTTAATCTGGAAAAAGGCCCTTTACTCCGGGCTGTTTTATTAAAAACAGCGGAAAATAAGCATGTATTTTTATTGGTAATTCATCATATTATTAGCGATGATTGGTCTGTAGAAATACTCATAAGAGATATATTAGTGTTATATACTTCCTTTGATCAGGATAAGCCTGCTCCGTTATCTCCTTTAAGAATTCAGTACAAAGAATATACTGCATGGCAAAACAATCAGTTACTCGGAGACAATTTAGAGCATCACCGAAACTATTGGAAAGAAAAATTAAAAGGAGAATTGCCAGGGTTGGAACTTCCTACAGATTTTGCAAGGCCGGCTGTTAAGACTTATAATGGCAACAAGTATGGTTTTACAATAAATAAGCAACAGCACGCATCACTAAAGAAATTAAGTGAAAAGCATGATGCCAGTTTGTTTATGACTTTACTGGCCATAATGAAATCTCTATTATTCCATTATACCAGACAGAACGATATTATCATCGGTACCCCAATTACCGGCAGAGGTCATACTGATCTGGAAGATCAAATAGGATTTTATTTGAACATGCTGGTTCTAAGAACTCATTTTCAAGATGATCAGAGCTTTGAAGATTTGTTAAAGGAGGTGAGGAATACCATGCTTGAAGCTTATAATCACAGTATATATCCTTTTGACCAACTTATTGATGATTTAAATCTGCCCGATGATATGAGTCGCTCGGCCTTATATGCAATAGGATTTACATGGCATACCCGGTTAAATATCCAGGTGCCTGAATTAGATTTTTTTGTGGATAAGTTCGACACAGATTTTAAAGTAGCAAAAACAGATTTATGGCTGCACGGAATAGAGCAACACAATGAAATCCAAATTATATTGGAATACAATACAGATCTGTTTGGTAGTGCTTATATAGAAAGGTTTGCCGGGCATTTTCAGACCATCATGCTTTCTGTTATAGAAAATAGTCAGGCTCCAATTCGTCAGCTGAAATACATCTCGGGCCTAGAGATGCAAAAAGTGGTTACTTCCTTTAATAATACACCTGCACTTTATCCACTTGTGCGAACGATTCCGGAATTATTTGAAGCTCAGGCAGCCCGGACACCGGATGGGATAGCTGTTGTTTATGGAGATTTAACCTTAACATATAAAAAGCTGAATGAGAGAGCCAATCAACTGGCCCATTATTTAAGAGAAACTTATGCAATAATACCGGATGAGGTGATCGGCCTGATGGTTAACCGTTCGGAACGGATGATCATCGGAATATTAGGGATCATAAAAGCAGGCGGGGCCTATTTGCCGATAGATCCGGAATATCCCCAGGAACGGGCAAGCTATATGCTCTCCAACGCTAAGGCCAGAATCCTATTAACCGAGTCGGAGTACCTGTTTAATGTGACGGATTTTTACCAGGGCGAATTACTGGCTTTAGACATTCAATTGACCGATTTAAGCACTTCTATTGCTAATCCGGCACTCATTAATAAGCCTTTGGATCTGGCCTATGTCATTTATACTTCCGGCTCTACCGGATTACCCAAAGGAGTAATGATTGAACACCGGAGCCAGATTAATATGTGTTTAGACCAAATCCGGCTGTTTGGGGTTTGTGCCGAAGACAAGGTCTTGCAGTTTGCTTCCCTGTCTTTTGATGCTTCGGTGTATGAGATATTTATGGCCTTTTACAGCGGTGCCAGCTTAATGCTGATTGATAAAACAGCGATCAACGATATTCAGCTTTTTGTAGACTACATCAAAAGTGAAGGTGTTACAATAGCCACCCTTCCACCGGCGTACCTGAACATACTGGATGTAGAACAGTTAAAGATCCTGCGGATACTGATCACCGCCGGAGAAAGCCCATCCGTAAAGCGGGCTTTAAGTTGCAGCCAGTGGAGCCAATATTTCAATGCCTACGGACCGACCGAATGTGCCGTATGTGTATCTATACACCAGGTATCCGCACAAGACGAGGGCAGGCAAAAGATCCCGGTAGGAAAACCCATAGCCAATACGCAGATCTATATATTAGACCAGAATCTTCTCCCGGTAGGTATAGGGATAGAAGGTGAGCTATGCATTTCAGGAACAGGTTTGGCTCGGGGCTATATCAATCAGGAGGAGCTGACGCGGGAAAAATTTATAGACCATCCGTTCCAGGCGGGGCAGAAGTTATATAAGACCGGAGATTGGGGTAAATGGCTCAGTGATGGGAGTATTGAATTGCAGGGCCGGAAAGATTCCCAGGTGAAAGTTAGAGGTTACCGGATCGAATTAGATGAGATCTCTACAGCCTTACTTCAGAATGAAGAAATAAAAGATTGCATTGTGGTTTCCCGGGAGGTAGGAGAAGAAAAGCAATTGGTGGCTTATCTGAAAAAACAGGATAAGATCGTCCCAGGGTTAGACATCGATAAAATACGGGATACTCTATCCAAACAATTGCCGGAATACATGTTGCCCGCTCAGTTTATAGAGATAAAAGAGTTTCCTGTAACCCTTAATGGCAAGATTGATTATAAAGCCCTGCCAGATCCGGATGGGGTTTATACTTCCTCTAAAAGCGGATACGTTGCACCCGAAAATAAAATAGAACAAGAACTGGTTACAATCTGGCAGGAAGTATTAGGCAAAGAAAAGATAGGCACACAAGATAACTTTTTCGCAATAGGAGGACATTCATTAAAAGCTATCCAAATTGCAGCACGCATTTATAAAGAGCTTAACATAAATGTTGATTTAAAAAACATTTTTTCATTACCAACCATACAAGCCCTGGCAAAGAGTATAAACTCTTTGCATCCTAGTTCATATACTAGTATTACTTCTGTAAAAGAACAAGACTATTATGAGTTATCACATGCTCAAAATCGCTTATGGATTTTATCTCAGTTTGAAGAGAATAAAAATATTTACAATATACCGCTTGCCTTTGTACTGAATGGACCGATAGATAAAGACGCTTTGTATCAGGCATTTAAATTTCTCATCAATCGTCATGAAAGTTTACGTACTACTTTTATTACGGTTAAAGGTGAGCCGAGACAAAAAATTAATTCTTGTGAAGCACTAGATTTTACAATACAATACCAGGATCTGAGAAAAGAAAACGATCCTATTGTAGTAGCCAAAAATATAATTAAAGAAGCAGCCCAAATACCTTTCGACCTGAAAAAAGGACCTTTATTAAGAGTCCATCTTTTACAGTTGGAAGAAGAAAGCTTTATGCTTCATCTGGTTCTACATCATATTGTAGCGGATGACTGGTCAATGGAGATATTTTTTAAAGAAATTATACAAGCCTATGAAGCTGAAGTTCAGGGTTTTGCCAACCCGCTTTCTCCTTTAAAAATACAATACAAAGATTATGCATCTTGGCAGAATGAGCAGCTTAAGGGTGAAGGATTAAATATACATCAGGCCTATTGGTTAAAGCAATTGTCCGGCGAATTACCAGTATTAGATCTGCCCAATGATTATGCAAGAGGAGCCGTTAAAACATATAATGGAGATAGCGCAGTATTGGTACTAGATGAAGATCTGTGCAAAGAATTAAGGGAATTAAGCGAAAAGGCTGGTGCCAGCTTATTTATGACATTATTAGCATCTTTAAAGGCTTTGTTATACAGGTATACCAGTCAATCTGATATTATATTAGGTTCTCCCATAGCAGCAAGAGGGCATATACAACTAGAAGATCAGATAGGTTTTTACATCAATATGCTTGCTTTGCGTACAAGGTTTCAGGGTGATGATAATTTTGAAAGTTTATTAGATAAAATAAAAGAGACAACCCTATCTGCATATGAACATCAGGTTTATCCATTTGATCGATTGGTTAATGAACTGAACCTGGAGAGAGATATGAGCAGAGATGCCCTTTATGAAGTAGGTTTTACATGGCATTCACAAGTACTTTCTTCAGGAGAACAACAGCAAAGTGGCCTCGATGTATCCAAATTTAATACAGACCTTATACTTGCAAAAGCTGATCTATGGTTACATGGTATAGAATTTAATAATTCGATACTACTTAACCTCATCTATAATAAAGATTTATTTGACAGATTTACCATAGAAAGATTTTTACAACATTATAGAAATCTAATGATGGCTGTAATTAAGGATACCAGCCAATGTATAAACCGTCTGGATTATTTATCTGCGGAAGAGAAAAATGAATTATTACGATCTGATAGTAAAATCGAGTATCCTAAAGATAAAACCTTGCAGGAAATGTTTGCCGGACAGGTTCTGAAAACTCCTGGTAAAGTTGCATTGATAGCTAAAAACCAAATTGTAATTTATAAGGATCTCAATGAAAAAGCGAACCAGCTTGCCCATTATTTTATAGAAGAACATCGCATTGGTCCAGGAGATTTAGTAGGCTTAATGGTGAAGCCATCCGCAGAAATGGTCATTGCTATCTATGGAATATTAAAATCCGGGGCGGCTTATGTGCCAATAGATCCAGGATATCCGCAAGAGCGTATTAAACATATGCTTTCTGATACTAACGTAAAATTATTAATTACTGACTCAGATTTTGTATTTGATATAGCAGGTTATTATCAAGGGCAGCTTTTT
>JANMZB010000855.1:0-11022 GCA_031382725.1 Sphingobacteriaceae bacterium
GTTCAGAAAGTATTAAATAAGAAATACCATTACGTTCGTATTTGGGAAGTACAAACAGGGTATGTTTGGAAAGTAATTTTTGAAGTCTACGCCCCGGCGGCGGAAGATGATCCGAAAAAAGAAAAGGACAAATAAGGTAAGTTTGTATCTTATTTGCTTCAATGTTAAATCCTTCTCAAGTAATTTAAAAAGGCCTTAAACTCAAATAGAATTCAATTAATGAGCTAGGAGGGACGCTATTGGGAAAGTTTGTGCTTGAGGGTTCTGTCGTCGCCCTCATTGCCGGGCGTGGGCCTAGTAACTTTTCCTTGATGAAAAGTCACCAAAAATCAAGAACAAAAAGAATGCTCAGCCGCCTTTTTGTTCGGGCTACCGCTCGCTCTTCGGTTACTTATAGTGATTCTTTTTACTGTAGTTCAAACGCCAAATGCATCAAGGAGGCCGGCCTCAGAGGATTGAGCGTTAAAAAAGTTTAAAAGAAGGCTTGCGGTTGGAACATAATGAGCTGAAGGGAAGCAAGCCGGAGAAGCGGATTAGAAAGTTCAAGCCAGCACTACCTTAACCCGCGGCTTGGATTGCGGATGAGCCTTCTTTTGAACTTTTAGCTCAAGACTCGAAAGCCTTGATTTTTGTTTCTTTTCATCTAAGGAAAAGAAAGAAGCCTGCCCGGCTAGGGCATAACAGAAATCTCAAGAGTAATTCAATCAAAAGACCCAAAACTCACGTTAAAACAATCTAAAACAGCTTCCTGATTAAGGTTTCTGTAGTTATACCTTCCGCTTCTGCCTTATAATTTCTAACAATCCGGTGGCGTAAAATAGGTTCGGCTACAGCCTGAACATCTTCTATATCCGGAGAGTATTTACCTGAAATAGCCGCGTGGCATTTTGCGCCTAAAACCAAATATTGAGATGCTCGAGGCCCTGCGCCCCAGCTTAAAAAGCGATTTACCTCATCAGTAGCTGTTGCGGTATTCGGCCGGGTTTTGGCGGCCAATCCTACTGCATATTCCAATACATTATCCGTAACCGGGATATTTCTAACAAGCTGCTGGAAGTAGATGATCTCTTCAGCATTAAGCTTTTTCCTGAGATCGACCTTACGATTAGCCGTAGTATTTTTTACCACCTGAAGCTCTTCCTTAAACGAAGGGTAAGATAAAAACACATTAAACATAAACCTGTCTAATTGTGCTTCCGGCAACGGATAAGTTCCCTCCTGCTCTATTGGGTTTTGTGTTGCCAACACAAAAAATGGCTGTGGCAATGGATATGTTTTACCTCCAACAGTAACTACTTTTTCCTGCATTGCTTCGAGCAAAGCAGCCTGAGTTTTAGGAGGCGTACGGTTTATTTCATCAGCAAGGATAATGTTAGAGAAAACCGGCCCTTTAATAAATTTAAAAGTGCGGTCTTCCCCTAAAATCTCTGAACCTACAATATCCGAAGGCATTAGATCTGGTGTGAACTGCACACGGTTATATGAAAGATCCAAAACCTGTGAAACCGTTTGTACCAATAATGTTTTAGCTAATCCGGGCACTCCGACTAAGAGGCAATGCCCATTACTAAAAATGGAAATAAGTACCGATTTAACAATGTCATCCTGACCAATGATTACTTTCCCGATTTCATCGCGAATGCTTTTGTAAGATGCACTTAAGGCATCAACTGCTTCAATGTCAGATTTATAGGTAGTCATTAGCTTTGGCTTATTTAGAAACCCAAAGTTTCATATTTGAGCAGGTTTGATATTCCGGGTCCAACTTAATGTAAGTGGTACTCCTTCTTTTTTCAAACCACTCACTTAATTTACGGTTCACTTTATCCTGATAAGCAACTTCCTTTATCTTTGGAAAATCTAAATCGAGGCTTGCCTTGTGCGGCTCAGTTTTAGACTTTAAATACAGGAATCGATAACCTTGCTTACCGTCTCTGGCAGTAAAAAGCTCAGGACGTGAATAGGCACCAACTTTCATAGTATCGATTGTGAAAAAAACAGCTGGTTCAAGTTTATTGGTAGGAATTAAAGTAGTCCGGCTTTGAACGTTTTCAGAGTTCAGCATCATTCCACCGTTGTATTTGGTTTCGTTATTATCTGAATAAAGTGCTGCAGCCGTAGAAAACGTCATTTTCTTTGCACCAATACTTCCATAAAGAGTATCAATAGCGGTTTTGGTACGATCAAGACTTTCTTTCCCAGGCACCGTCTTAATCAGTATATGTCGGGCCTGCACTTGCTCACCGCGACGTTCTATAACCTGCAAAATATGAAACCCATGTTCTGTTTCAAAGACTGCAGACACTTCTTCAGGCTTTAATTTAAAGGCCTGTGCAGTAAATTCTTTTACCATAACTGTCCGGTCAAAGAAGCCTAAATCGCCTCCTTCAGATGCCGAACCCGGATCTTCAGAATACAAACGAGCCAAAGTTGCAAAATCTTCGCCTCCTTTTACACGTAGTCGCAACAACTCTGTCCTGTCTCGAAATACCTCCTTCTCCTTTTTTGTTAATTTCGGATACATAATAATTTCTCCTACTTCAACTTCGGCATCAAAATTCTCAAGGCTGTCTTTCGGAATTGCTTCAAAAAATCGTTTTACCTCTAGGGGCGTTACGCTTACATTTTCGGTGATTTTACCTTGCATCCGGTTAGCCACAAGCTGTTCCCGTATATCCGGGCGAATCTGATCCTTGTATTGAATAACTGAGCGATTTAAAAATCCTTCCAATTTTTCCTGACCACCGGCGCGTTGTATCAGGGCACGCATCCTTCTGTCAGCCTCATTCGTAACTTCATCATCAGTTACTATAATCGAATCGATTACTGCCTGTTGCGATAAAAGCTTTTGTGTAAGTGCCTGCTGAACAATCTGACATTTCACTTCAGGGTTTTCAGGATTGCCTTGTAAAATATAATTGGAGTAATCTCTGTCTACATCCGACTGTAAAATAATGTTATCACCAACAACTGCTACGATCTTGTTTATTACCATTTTTTGAGCGAAAAGAGTAGTGATTGTGGCAAGAACGAAGAATATTAGACTTAAAAAAAATTTCATTGTTTATGTTTAGTTAAGACCACGATGATCTATGAAAAAAGCTTGGCTTTGATTATTATTTAACGCCAGACTGGCGCAAAAATATCAGATATAATCTATTAATCAACAAATAATCAAATAAGTATTCTCTGTAAAGGTAATTCAAATTAAGACTCCATTAGTAACGTTGATTTGTTTTAACTATTTTTAACAGAAACGATTAATTTTGGTGCATGGACACACTTAAAGCCTCAAATCCGCTTGCCTTGTCTTTTTTACTGACTGAGGATTTATATAGCATTCAAGAAGAAGTTGAAAGCTTGGTGGAAATTAAAGTCCCTGAGGTTGCCAAAAAGGCGCCGGCACTTTTCGAATATCTTGGCGAAAACAACAAATACATTTTGCTTCTTGTGAATGAGCCACAACATCAAATCATCAATCCGAAAGAGTTAGAAACACTTTTAAATATCCTAAAAGCTAAAAAACAAGAGCTAAAAGATGTGGCTATCGTGAATCTTGCCAAACATCCAACCGCAACATTCGATGAATTAAAAACCTTCTTTGTGTGTAGCTCTTTAGTTCTCTTTGGCATTAATCCCGCACAAATAAAGCTAGATGGGGTACAGTCCAATCAAATAATCAATCAGCGAAACACAAAAGTCCTTGCAACTTTTAACTTCGCCGAAATGGCCGCCAATACCGATAAGAAAAGAACCTTTTGGGATGAGATGAAAAAACTCTAACCGTTCCTTATACCTCCATCCAACCTTCTTTCATTTAACCCTTCATCCATTCCATCATTCACTCATTCTATCATTCTCCATTATGAAACACCTCGTTTTCGCCACTAACAATCAGCACAAGCTGGAGGAAGTACAAGCTATAATTGGCGATGAATTTCAACTGAAAAGTTTAAAAGACATTGGCTGCGATGCGGATATCCCGGAAACGGGAACAACTTTCCACCAAAATGCCTCTCAAAAAAGTCATTATATTTTTGATCATTATCAGGTTGATTGCTTTTCGGATGATTCGGGCTTGGAGGTAGACGGACTAAATGGCGAGCCGGGAGTTTACTCTGCACATTATTCGGGTTCACGTGACTCTGAAACAAATTCGAAACTTGTTCTGGATAAGCTGGGCGATAACCCTAATCGTAAAGCTCGTTTTCGGTGTGTTATCTCCTTAATAATAGGAGGTAAAGAGCATTTCTTCGAAGGTAAAGTAGAAGGAACAATTGCACACCAACGCTCAGGAAAATCGGGTTTTGGCTACGATCCAATTTTTATACCAAAAGGATATGATGTGACTTTTTCGGAGATGACTTCGGATGAGAAAAACAGCATTAGTCATCGTGGAAGAGCGATGACCAAAATGGTGGATTTCTTAAAACAGATTTAAACTTCTCATTGAGCTTTTGGCTTTTCAGCCACAACTGCCTTATTTTCAGACGCCGAAGCTCTTTTTTGATTAGCAGATGGCTTTTTCGTTTTTCTCAAAGATGGGATAATTTCTTCCTTCGATGCCGGTCGTTCTTTCGGCTTCCAGATAAACCCTTCCAGTGTATCTTTATCTTTCGGAACCTTTTCAATCGGGTAATAATCACCTTCCGCTTTACGTACCAGCATTACATCTTTGAGTTTGTTATCACCAAAGTCCAGCCGCATTCGACCACTAAGCGTTCGGTTGAACCCCGAATACACACTGTCTTCCAGGGTGTAATAAATACTTTCAGCGTTACCGTCAACCAGCATTCGGTAAAGCTTACTATTTCTAAACAGGCCGGTCATCATTTTACCTTTAACCTGATTAAATTTTAAGGAATCGTTTTCAGTACTTACAATAAAGCCGTCTTTCTTGAGCTGCATATTATCCAGCTTACGGTTTTTTAGCTGCAGAAATATGGTATCAGCAGAAAGCTGGGACCCTTGGGTCCAGATTATCGGGTCTTTAAAACAGCGAATGGTTGAATCGGAATAACTGTAAAAAGCCGAATCTGATTTGGATTGCAAGTCTGACTTGAAGATTTTCACTTTATGATAGGCCAGCACAATTCGGGTTCGCGTGGTATCTAAGGGAGCGTTTTTTAAAGCTTCTGCAACACTCTTTAAAGAATCAGTTTTCAAAATAGAGATACTGTCGCGCTTTGATTTAATCGTTAATGCATCATCAGGAATAACTTTTTTCACCATCGTACTGTCGGGCAAATCTGGCTCCTTTATTTTTTTAGGCTTCCCTAAACCAAACAATCTTCGCTTTGGCGGTTTTGTATCTCCCTTTTTAATACTTGTATCCTGGGTTTCAACTGTAATGGTTGCTAATTGTTCAGTTGTTGCTGCCGCTCCCCCTTGTGGTGAAACAGGTTCCGGTGCCTGCCCCTCGATAATAACGGCAGCTTCCTCCTCAACAACTTCCGCATCCGATTTTATTTTTTTTCCCTCAAGGGGAACCAGATTTCTTAAGAAGATCAGTTTGGTAAGCAGGGTGTCGGCAGTCATCCAAATGGTATCCACTCTACCCGAATCTGTTTCTGTCGGCATAGTTATATAGGCGCTCCCTGTCATTAAAGCGCTCTCATCAAGTTTTCGATAAGTCCCCAGATTTCCTTTTAAGACTGTTTTTTGCTCTGTATCTATAAAAGTCACATTCCTGATTGCCTTGCCGAAACCCGCCTTACCGTCATAAAATAAACTATCTCCTTTTAAAGATTTGGTTCCATCGGTATACAAATTCCTTTTCCCAAACCATGCCTTATCAGAAGCAGTATTATAACTTCCGTTTTCGGTATATAAGTTTGATTTATCGCTTTTATTTAAAATATTGGTTGGGCCAAAAAAATAGGCTATTTTGCTGATGGAGTTATATTTTAATGTGTCGGTTTTCATTAACACATCGGGTGTGGTAACTACTACATTATACCGGAAATAGGCATCGCTGGTGGTGCCAAAATAGTAGCCATTTTTGCTGGTGATTAAAGTTGGAGGGTTGTTGATCTGTCCCCCACCTGTGTAGGTTCCTATCTTTGTACCCAGATTGTATGTGAGATAATTGGTTGTAAGCGTAGACTCCTTATCTACCAACCGCACATTCCCGGTTAACAGCGCCAGTTTGGTATTTCCATTATAATTTAACTCATCCGAGTAAACAATTGTACCGTCACTTTGCGTGATAACTACATTCCCATACGCATCAAAGGCGTTAGCTGCATTATTGAAGTAGGCACTGTCGGCAGACAAAGTAGTTCCATCTTGTGCGAATATTGGCTTTGTAACATACAATCCGGCTTTACCGGGCGATAATGACGTGGACTGGATTAATTGTACAATACTTTGCGCAGACGCGACGGAAGCGGTAAGTATCATTAAAAAAAGAAAAAGTAATTTCTTCACGCTGCAAAATTAGTTTTTAAAAGCATCTAAACCACATTCGGCTTAGTTAAACTATGTTAAGCCGGAAATACAGGATATTTAGATAATTTTGACACATGCTTCCGGTAGACAGATTTAAATCTTTTATAGCAATCAACAAGCTATTTAATCCTTCTGAAAAAGTGCTGCTTGCGGTAAGCGGAGGGAAAGATTCTGTTTTAATGGCGCATTTATTTAACGCCGCCGGTTTTAATTTTGGTATTGCACATTGCAATTTCAAGTTGCGTGGCGATGAATCGGAAGAGGACGAACGGTTTGTGGAAAAGCTTTCACTTAAGCTGAATGCTTCATTCCATAATACCAGTTTCGATACTAGAAAAGCCTCCCATGATCAAAAAATATCCATTCAAATGGCCGCAAGAGATTTGCGCTATAACTGGTTCGAAACGATAAGAAATAAGTTTGATTATGATTACATCGCGTTAGCACATCACCAAAGTGATACAATTGAAACTATTTTACTGAACCTTTTGCGGGGTACCGGAATCGCTGGATTACATGGAATTTTACCGAAAAGAGATAAGCTTATTCGGCCGATTTTATTCTTGAATCGACAAGAAATTGATGGCATTATCACTGCTTGCAAGCTCCCCTTTCGGGAAGACAGTTCTAACAGCTCTACGAAATATGCCAGGAATAAATTGCGATTGGAAGTTATCCCGAAACTCAAAGAATTAAATCCCAATCTCGAAGACACCTTTGAGAAAAACAGCCGGAGGTTTAAAGAACTTGAAGATTTTCTAAACATCCAAATCGAAGCTCTTAGAAATGACCTTTTTCAACTCACCGATGATGGTATCTTGAGGATTCGGCTTGAAGATCTTAAAAAATTAAATCCACAAATGCTTCAATTATATGAGTTGTTCAAGCCGTATAATTTCTCTGAAACCGCATTGAGGGATCTAACTAACGCATGGGACGGTCAGCCGGGAAAAGTGTTTGAATCGCCAACTCATCGTTTATTGCTGGACAGGGAATTTCTTATCCTTAATAAAATAACTGAAGCCACTGATGATGAAACTTTAATACATCAGGGTGAAACAATTGTTAAGTGGGACAATCTAAAACTAACAATTGCTGAAAGAGATATTAATGAGGTGGAAATTGTCGGCAGCGCTGATCAGGCTTTTTTTGACAGCGCACTGTTACAATTTCCCTTAAAACTACGTCATTGGTCTAAGGGCGATTATTTTTATCCTTTCGGGATGAAGGGAAAGAAAAAGTTAAGCGACTTTTTTACAAGCTTGAAAATCCCGCTTACGGAAAAAAATAACATTGCTATTTTAGAAAACGGGAACGGTGATATTTTGTGGGTAGTTGGCTATCGAACCGACAACCGATACAAAATAACTCCCCACACTAAAAATTTATTATATTCGAAAAGTAAATATAGATGAGTACAGAACCTGCTTTTACTGAAAAACAATACCTCGGCCGGGATTTAAATCGCGTCAGCATACGGGTGGTTATGATTGTTTTCGCTTTTGCCGCTTACTTTGTAACCGAAAACCGCGATAGAAATGGTGAGCTTTTTTTGATTGTGGGATTGGTTATTTTTATCGTTTCGGTCTGCATGCTCTTTATGGTTCATTTTAAAACTACCGTTCAAAATAAGAGCATAATATTAAACGGGCTATGGACCACCAAACAGGTTAAAATCGATTTATATAATATTGTTGAAGTCGAGAAGCAACCTTATAGTTCGTATTCATTAAATAATCCGGTTTATAACCTTCACCAAAACGGAACTATTCGATTTTATGCCGGCGGCAAACATGCCGTTAGTTTAAAAGATCGCGACGGATTGGTTTATATAATTGGCACCCAACGCCAGGATGAGTTAGAGAAAGCGATACGGGCGGAAGTGGAAAAGTGATATCTAAAACACCACCATGGTTAATACGCCAAACCCCGACTGCGAAATTGTAACTACAAGAACTGTTAACGCATCAAAAGAGCTCGCCTATCGTGCATGGACGGAACCAGACCATCTGAAAAAATGGTGGGGGCCGGCAGGTTTTACCAATACTTTTAATGAGTTTGATTTAAGAGTGGGCGGGAGATGGAGCTTCATTATGCATGGACCCGACAAAGGGAATTATGCCAATGAATGTGAGTTTACAAAAATTCAAGAGCCCTCTTTAATTGCCTGGAAACGCCATTCAAAGCCGCTCTTTCAAGTGCTTGTCACCTTTGAGGAAGTATCTGCGGTTAGAACCGAAATAATTTTCAAACAAATTTTCGATACTCCGGAAGAATGTTCTAAGATCAAGCCTTATGTACTTGACAAAAATGAGGAAAACCTCGACAGATTGGAGGTTGAGTTAAAGGTTATGGCCGAAGAGAATTGATTAAATGACCCTACAATCTTTAAAATTTCACGCAAAGAAGATAAGTTTAAACACGCAAAGACCACAAAGTTTTCAGCAAACAGTTAAGTAAATCTCTCAGCGATCTTCGCGATAAATCTTTGCGAACTTTGCGTGAAACCCTTTCAACACCACCTTTCATTATTACAACTCCCTGACAGGCTGATAGAAGATTAATTTTCAGGAAAAATGCTTTTTCCGTAATATTGCAAACTTATACTACAAATTCTATAGGAATGCAGAGCTTCAGAACTGAACTAGAAAATCCGATCGTTGAAAAAGACATCATTGACCTGGAAAAAAAGATTCGGATGTTCCGTGATGGTGAAATTCACGAGGAAAAATTCAGAAGCTTAAGGTTAGCCAGAGGCATTTACGGCCAGCGCCAGCCAGGCGTTCAGATGATTCGGATCAAACTTCCGTACGGAAGAGTTACCCTAAAACAACTCGCACGTATTTCAGATGTGTCTGATAAATATGCAACCGGAAATCTTCATATCACAACACGCCAGGATATTCAAATACATTTCGTTAGCCTTGAGCGTACACCTGAATTATGGGCAGAGCTTGAGCAAGATTCCATCACGCTTCGCGAAGCTTGTGGTAATACCGTAAGGAACGTTACCGCATCCGCTGTAGCGGGAGTAGATCCGGAAGAACCGTTTGATGTAACGCCTTATGCTCACGCTTTTTTTGAGTTCCTTTTGAGAAATCCTATTTGTCAGGATATGGGACGTAAATTTAAGATTGCGTTTTCATCATCAGAAAAAGATACAGCTTACGCTTATATACACGATTTAGGTTTTATACCTAAAGTAAAAATTGAAAACGGTGAAGAAGTTCGCGGCTTTAAAGTAATGTTTGGCGGCGGACTTGGGTCTCAGCCTCACATTGCTGAACTTGCTTCTGAATTTATCCATGAAGATTATATAATTCCTTTTGCTGAATCTATAATCCGTGTTTTTGATCGTTACGGCGAACGCGCCAAGCGCATGAAAGCACGTATGAAATATCTTATCCAAGACATTGGAAGAGAAACATTATTGGAGCTTGCGAGCAAAGAGCAACTTGCGTTAAAAGCTAAAGTTTTCAAAATTGACAGAACAGTAAACAGTTCGCCTGTTATACCAAATGTTACGCTTCCCATTCCTGAGATCACCAATCCGCTTAGATATGAGCAATGGTTAAAAACCAATGTGTATCCCCAAAAGCAAGCAGGTTATGTATCGGTTGGACTTAAAATTCAAAACGGTGATATCAAAACTCCTGTCGCAAGAAAACTGATAAACGTTATTCGCGAAGTAGCCGCAGATGATATCCGTTTAACTCAAAACCAGGGAATGCGTATTCGCTTTGTGAAAGAAGAGAATCTTCCTTATGTTTTTGAAAAATTAAATGAACTTGGACTTGCAAATCCTGGTTTTGAAAGCGTTGCCGATGTAACTTCATGCCCCGGAACGGACACCTGTAATTTAGGAATCTCAAACAGTACCGGGATTACACGGGAGTTGGAGAGAGTAATACTTGAAGAATATCCTGATTTGATTTATAATAAAGACATCACTATCAAAATAAGTGGTTGTATTAATGCTTGCGGTCAGCACGCGATGACGGCTATTGGCTTCCATGGTTCTAGCATGAAGATCGGCCCATTGGTTGCACCTGCCCTGCAGGTTTTATTAGGCGGCGGCAGCACCGGAGACGGACATGGAGTTGCTTCTGAAAAAATTGTTAAAGTACCAAGCAGACGTGGTCCGCAGGTATTAAGAGATGTTTTGGAAAATTATCAGCAAAACGCTTTCGAAGGCGAGTTATTCAATCAGTATTATAACCGTCAGGGTAAGATCTATTTTTACGATTTATTAAGCCCTTTATCAAAACATGATGGCATAACGCCGGAAGATTTTATTGATTGGGAACAGGAAGAAGCTTACAAACCGGCAATAGGTGTAGGCGAATGTGCCAGCGTTATGATCGACCTGATTGCCGTTTTATTAATAGAAGCAGAAGAAAAGATACAAAAAGCTGACGAATCTTTCGAAATCGCGGAATATTCTGATGCAATTTATTACGCATATACCGGCTTCATTCATTCCGCGAAAGCGTTATTAGTAGCTGAAGATAAAAAGACAAATACCCAGGCAGGAATTATTAAAGATTTCGACGAGCATTTTGTTGCGACAGG
>JANMZB010000886.1:0-2840 GCA_031382725.1 Sphingobacteriaceae bacterium
AATAATTGTGGTATCGGCGCTGATCAACATTATTCAAAGTCGCGAAAAAATCAGCAAACTATTTAAAGAAATAGGTGATAAAAGCAAACAACTTGAGCTACAAAAGTCTGACCTCCAAGTTATAAGCCAGAATTTAATTAAGCAGAACGCCGAATTGGAACGCTTTGCATATGTAGCTTCACATGACTTGCGCTCACCAGGTGTGAATTTAGTTGCACTACTACGGATTTATAGCGAATCGAACGATGAGGCTGAAAAAGAAAATTTGATTAAAACTGTTAAAGAAGTAGCTGATAATCTTTTGATCAAGCTTGATGATTTGATTGAGGTGCTTAAAAACAAGGAAGATTCTTATGTAAGTAAGGAGAAATTAAGTTTTATGCAGATTTTTGATCTGGTGGAAAAAAACCTGACTGCCGATATTAAAAAATCCAAAGCGAGAATAAATTTCGACTTTTCTCAAGCACCAATAATTTATTACCCGAAAAGTTATCTTGAAAGTATTATGCAAAATTTGATCTCAAATGCTATCAAATACCACCATCCCGACAGGGCACCTCAAATTTCTGTGAAAACATATATTAAAGAAGAAAAAACATATCTCGAAGTTGGTGATAATGGATTAGGCATTGATCTGAAAGAACATAGCCAGGACATTTTTGGCTTGTCTAAAACATTTCATTCGCAAAAAGATAGTAAGGGACTGGGTTTATATATTACAAAAGCCCAGATCATAGCAATGGGCGGAACCATTGAGGTGAGTAGCAAACCCGATATAGGCACCACTTTTACAGTCTGTTTTAGCTAAAGAACCGTGAACTAAAGTTTACCAGAAAAAGCTCTTTTACCGAGCGTGTGACAGCAGTGTACATCCATCTCAGAAAATCAGTATTAAGCATTTCTTCAGTCAAGTAACCCTGATCTACGAAAACAGCATCCCATTGTCCGCCCTGCGCTTTATGACAAGTAACCGCATAGGCAAATTTAACCTGTAAAGCGTTATAATATTGGTTGTTTTTAAGTTCTTCCATGCGCTGCCTTTTGTTCACAATATGCTTGTAGTCATCCAATACCGCTTCGAAAAAGCGCTTATTATCAGCATTTGAAAGGTTTGGTGTTTCGGAATATAAAGTATCCAGCATCACCTTACAACTTAGAGGTTCATCATCAGGATAATCCAAAAACTCCAATACAACATCGGCAAACCGAAAACCATACAACTCGGAAATATTTTTCAGCTTTTTGATCCTGGCGATATCGCCGTTTGCAATAAAAGCATTGCTTTGTTCATCAGCGGCAAGCCAATAATAATTATTGCGGACAACCATCAAGTAATCACCACCACTCAGTTCTTCCTCGCGGTACAATATTCTGTTTCTGATTTGTGCATTATAGTTGTTAGCGCTTTTATTAGATCGGCAAACTACAAGTGTGTTTTCCATCCCATACTTATTGTATGCGTATTCCAGGCCTTCAGGAAGTCGCTCGCCAGTCATGTTATAAATATCGCGGAAGCCTTTTACTTTCAATTGTGGGAATTCTTCTTTTTGAGTACGGATAAGTTCTCTAATATGAGTGGCATTATAAAGGATGCCTGAAAGTTTTTCCTGCCGTACAACGTCTGTCAGTTCGTATGAAAAAAGGATCCTCGCAAAGACCTCCTGCATCAGTTTGGTATCCAAAGCAGGGCTATAATCAGCCCCAACTGGTGGAAGCTGGGCAGTATCCCCAACAAGCATTAATTTGCAGTTCTTACCACTGTAAACAAATTTTAATAGATCTTCCAGCACACTCCTGCCGCTGTAATCGGCTGCTTCATTCGAAATCATTGAAGCTTCATCAACAATAAAAATTGTATTTTCTGATAGGTTTTCGGCAAGTATAAAGCTCATATCAAGGCTCATTGCCGATTTCTTGCGATAGATCTTTTTATGAATGGTAAATGCTTTTTTACCGGAGTAGTTAGTAATTACTTTTGCGGCACGACCTGTAGGGGCTAGTAAAACAGTTTTTAGACTTAATTTTGGCAATGATTTTACCATAGACGCTACAATGGTGGTTTTACCCGTGCCGGCATATCCTTTCAACACAAAACATTCATCGCCCTGCTCACTCGAAATGAATTTATCTAACTCCTGAAACGCCAGAACCTGTTGTGGAGTTGGATTGGCCGGAAAATGTTCCAAAAGTAAAGTACTAAGAATCATGCAAGGTAAAATTGCGCAATTCCGGTCAAATAAATTAGTTTTGTTGTAATGAACGAGTTCGGCATACTACATTTAAAAGACAACAGGTTTGACCCTGCCCAGTCGAGAGAAATGCAGCTTTTGATAAGAGTGGCACCTAAACGTATATCTTATGCTATAATTAATGAAAAAGAAAATAGGCTTCTTGTATTATACGATTCGCCAACGAGCGTAAATATTGAAGATACCTTATATGATTTAACTACCGAGTACGAGTATTTACGTTCAACATTTTCGCGCATTAAGGTCTCTGTTCAAACTACGAACTTTACCCTGATACCTCTTCAATATTATACAATAAATGACTTGGAGGCCTATGAGCAAGTTATTCATGCTCATGAAGAAACCAAAACTTTTATAACTACTGTATTTCAGGGAAGTATAAACTGTATTTCTGCCTTGGAAATGGTGATCATAGCCCCTTTAATAGGTGCCTTCGCTGAAGTGAAACTTCTAAGTCAGGCCGGACCATTAATTGAAGGCAGCTCAAAGTTAGACGGGATAAATACTCACAAGCTTGTTCTTCAATTTAATGAAGAGTCGTTTGAAGCATTTTTAGGCACGGCCGCTAAACTAAATTTTTACAATTTATTT
>JANMZB010000896.1:0-11909 GCA_031382725.1 Sphingobacteriaceae bacterium
AATAATTGGTAAGAAGTGTTTTAAACGAGTGCTTTCGATAGGCCGGTTTGCTAATGGCCGGATAGTATTCATAAGTTTTTCCGTAAGCCTTAAAACCGACATAACCCTTTTTCTCCAGTAAACGAACCACCGAGGATATGGTATTATAAGGTGGTTTAGGGTCATCTGGCAGCGCATCAATTATGTCTTTAACAAAGGCTTTTTTTAACCTCCATATTATTTGCATGATGCGCTCTTCGGTTTTGGTTAATTCTTCCATACCCAAAGGTGTAACTTATTTTTCAGTTATGGTACGTGGACATGGGTTAACCCCCGGTCAATAGGATACAAATATCCTTTGTTACAACATTTGGATTACAAATCCTGACGAGCGTGGATTCTTGACTTAATGACATTGAGCTCGCAGTAGCTGGGGCAATGCAACCTTGACACCCAAAAAAGCTTGCACCATTAGACATAGTTAAGTATATTTGAATTTACCTATACAAAA
Source organism: Sphingobacteriaceae bacterium (assembly GCA_031382725.1). Classification (GTDB taxonomy): domain Bacteria; phylum Bacteroidota; class Bacteroidia; order Sphingobacteriales; family Sphingobacteriaceae; genus Paradesertivirga. The sequence continues at coordinate 491 of JANMZB010000896.1, forward strand.
ATATGAGATCATTTTTTAGCTTCTTGGCAACAGCTGCTGTTATTGGGGCTATTAGCCTAATTTCATGTAAGAAAGATCCAATTAAAGGTGATTGTGATGTATCAAATCCTGTTGAAGAGATAGATTGGTTAAAAACAGCGATTGCTAAAGTAAAACAAGACAGATATTCGTATTATGCTATGGCTATATAAAAATGAGCCAGCATTCTATTATGGCAATTGTAATCCTCTAGCTAATTATCCACCATCAGCCATTAGGAATTGCAATGGAGACACTTTGGGATTTATGAATGTCCTGAAAAAGGAACTAACCGATGAGACGATAGTGTGGAAACATGAAAACTCTAGTTGTGTATTCCGATAGTAGGTATCCCCCACTGGTTTCAGTCATCCGCATGGCGAATAAATCTTTACCATGAAAACCAAGACTCCGTCCGGCTTGCCACCTACAAATGCTCAACCTTCAGTAAACGCAGCCTATCTATCTGTTGGCGTGCAACTCTGGCAATGATTATGCGTCACCTCCCCTGTCATTAGAGTCAAGCGCAGCGTCTCTACGGATTCAAAAATAAAAGGAGTCTATGACTCCACTAAATATTAATCCACCACCGTCACCTTAATCATATTCGTCTTGCCTTTTTTCTCAATAGGCATGGCTGCTGTGTTAATTACAATCTCCCCAGTTTTAACCATACTTTCTGCTTTCAACACACGGTTAATATCACTTATCGATTTATCGGTAGTTTCAAATTTATCATAATAAAACCCCGTTACACCCCAAAGTAAACTAAGTGTGTTTAACAACGTACGGTTGCTGGTAAAAATAAATGTTTGTGCTTTTGGCCGATGACTCGAAATTTCGAAAGCCGTATAACCCGATGAAGTCATCGAAACCAAACCAACTGCGCTTGTTTTTTCTGAAAGGTATACTGCAGAACCGCAAACCGCATCAGCCATATAAGTAGGCGAGTCGGGGTTTAACTTTTTAGGGGTTTGATACGGATAAGCAAAGTCCTCAATATTTTTGATGATTTTACTCATGGTTTCAATTACAATTACCGGAAACTCTCCTACTGATGTTTCACCGCTTAGCATCACTGCGTCAGCGCCATCCAAAACAGAGTTTGCAACGTCGTTCACTTCTGCACGTGTTGGGCGAGGAGTGGTGATCATACTCTCAAGCATTTGAGTTGCCACAATTACCGGCTTAGAAGCTTCGCGGCATTTACGGGCAATCATTTTCTGAAGAACCGGAACTTGCTCCATCGGCATTTCGACACCCAGGTCACCCCGGGCAACCATACAACCATCTGTAACCGAAATAATTGCGTCGATATTGTCGATAGCCTCAGGCTTTTCTATTTTAGCAATAACACGGGCACTTTTCCCACTACGCGTAATAATTCGTTTTAACTCAATAATATCATCAGCCGTACGAACAAAAGATAAACCGATCCACTCAACATCATTCTGTAAAGCGAATTCTAAATTGTCTAAATCCTCCTCTGTTAAACTTGGAATAGAAATTTTGGTGTTTGGAAGATTCACTCCTTTACGGGAAGTTAAAATTCCTCCGTGAACGATCTCGCAGGTTACTGTATCACGATTATTTGTATTTACAACACGCATTTGAATTTTTCCATCATCCAACAGAATGATTTCGCCAGCTCTAACATCTCTTGGGAAGCTTTGGTAGGTAATGTAAATCTGTTTATCATTTCCAAGAAGCTCTTGAGTGGTGATCTCAATTTTGCTTCCGTTAATCAAATGTATTCCGCCCTCCTGAACCATTCCAATACGGATTTTAGGCCCCTGTAAATCGGCCAAAATTCCGATATGCGTTTTATATTGTTTGTTTATTTCCCGAATGGTATCAATAGTTGTTTGATGGTCGGCCTTGCTGCCATGCGAAAAATTAAGGCGACAAACGTTTACTCCAGCCTTAATCATACTCAGCAATACTTCTTTATTGCTGGATGCAGGGCCCATTGTGGCAACTATCTTGGTTCGTTTATGTACTTGTTTCATTATTATCGATTTTAAACTGGCTGGTGTATTTTGTACACTATTTAATTTTTCGCTAAAATATCAGATTTTCTTTAGATTTCAACCGTTTCGGATCAACTTCTATAGCGGCCAGTACTTCGGGTAGTTTATTTATCCCCTCTATAAGCTGTGAGAGCTCTTCCTGACTTATATAATTGTGAATTTTTATAAAGTAATCTACAGTTTTCATCTCCGGAATCAAATATCCCTGCTCTCCTTTGTTTGCTACAAAATAAAGATCGGTTTCTGTTTCGGGGATTTGGTAGTAGTACATTGAAAAAAAGAAACTTCCAGAATTGCTTTCAATTATAAGTTCATCTATCTTGTAGAAATTTATATTTAATTGCCGGTTAAGCTTAAAGCAAAGCATATAATCTTTAAGCTGCGAAGTGATGGCTATTAAAACAAAATCGAGATCTAATTCGTATTTGAGTGTAAGTCGATTCAATTTCTAAATCTTAAAAAACGAAAATAATACATTTTCGTTGATTACGGCCAATTAAGACCAATTTGGCCAAAAACAAAAAGGTTTGATATTAATCAGAATTTATTTTTCTTTGCACAGAATTATTTAACCATATAAAAAATAGAAACTATGTCTGATATCGCTTCAAGAGTAAAAGCAATTATCGTAGAAAAATTAGGTGTGGATGAAAGTGAAGTAACGCCTGAAGCATCTTTTACTAACGATCTTGGTGCCGACTCTTTAGACACCGTGGAATTAATCATGGAGTTTGAAAAAGAGTTTAACGTTGCTATTCCTGATGACCAGGCTGAAACGATCGGCACTGTAGGTCAGGCTATCGCATACTTAGAAAAAAACGTAAAATAAATCTCGCTGCCTCAGTATAAATGGAGCTAAAAAGAGTTGTAGTTACAGGGTTAGGTGCGCTTACTCCGATAGGAAATACCGTTTCTGAATATTGGAATGGATTAATTACCGGAGTAAGCGGGGCCGCTCCAATTACCAAATACGATACTACAAACTTCAAAACTAAGTTTGCCTGTGAGGTTAAAAACTTCAATCCTGAAGATTTCATGGATCGGAAGGAAGCCAGAAAGTTAGACCCTTTTGTGCATTATGCATTGGCAGCTACAGATGAAGCTGTTAAAGACTCTGGCTTAGATTTTCCAAATCTGGATACAAATCGAATTGGAGTAATTTGGGGTTCGGGTATTGGCGGTTTAAAAACGTTTTTGGATGAAGTGGTAAACTTTGCCAATGGCGATGGAACACCACGTTTCAACCCGTTTTTTATCCCAAAAATGATTCTGGACATTGCGCCAGGACATATTTCAATTAAATATGGTCTTAGAGGACCAAACTTTTCAACTGTATCAGCATGTGCATCTTCTACAAATGCATTGATTGATTCATTCAACTACATCAGGCTGGGAATGGCCAATGTAATTATTTCTGGTGGTTCCGAAGCGATTATTAATGAAGCTGGAATGGGTGGTTTTAATGCCATGCATGCACTTTCAACCCGAAATGATGATCCTGCTACAGCGTCCCGCCCGTTTGATAAAGACCGTGATGGTTTTGTTGCAGGTGAAGGTGCCGGTACCATAATACTTGAAGAACTTGAACATGCAAAGGCAAGAGGTGCAAAGATCTACGCTGAATTAATTGGCGGAGGTATGAGTGCTGATGCTAACCACATTACCGCACCTCATCCAGAAGGATTAGGAGCACGTTTAGTAATGACCAATGCTTTAAGGGATGCTGGTTTAACTACCGCAGACATCGATTATATCAATGTTCACGGTACTTCGACACCTTTAGGCGATATCAGCGAATCAAAAGCAATCATCGATCTATTTGGTGAAAATGCCTATAAACTGAATATCAGCTCTACAAAATCTATGACTGGCCATTTACTTGGTGCGGCCGGTGCGATTGAAAGTATGGCTTGCATATTGGCTATTCAGCATGATATTATTCCACCAACTATCAACCATTTTACTGACGATCCTGAAATAGATTCGAGCCTGAATCTGACTTTCAACGTAGCTCAAAAGCGAGTTGTTAGAGCTGCTCAAAGCAATACTTTTGGCTTTGGTGGTCACAATGCATCAGTAATTTTCAAGAAATATGAAGCATAATAGAAATAGCAGTATTATTTATGATACTGCTATCTCTATTTTAATCTCTTAAGGTTAATGCACTATTAACACGCCGGATGCTGTTCGCCAAAATCTATAAACTTCATTTATCTCCCAACCGTAAGTATTTTAAGTGCTTAACCAATTTGCTTGGTTTCGTTCCGGGGAATGTGAAGCTTTATAAAATGGCTTTCAGACATAAGTCTATAGCTGTAGTTTTAAAAAATGGTACTAAAAACAGCAATGAGCGCTTAGAATTTTTGGGTGATGCCGTTCTGGGATCTGTCATCGCAGAAGAGCTTTTTAAGCGTTATCCATATAAAGATGAAGGCTTTTTAACAGAAATGCGTTCCAAAATCGTTAACCGGGCGAATCTTAATCAGCTTGCCAGAAAGCTTGGTTTAGGTGATCTAATTGAATTTGATAATAGGATGGTTAGCTATCCGAGTAAGCAGGGATCTTTACTTGGCGACGCTTTTGAGGCACTTATTGGTGCCATTTACCTCGATAAAGGCTATAATTTTACACAAAGCTTTCTTCTTAATCGGATCATAAAACCCCATGTTGATATACATACGCTTGAAAATACTGAAACAAACTTTAAAAGTAAGCTTATTGAGTGGTGCCAGAGACATGGCAAGGATGTAACCTTTGAGGTAATAGCTAATTCTCAAGGCGATAGTGCCAAATTATTTACCATCCAGGTAAATGTTGATGGTGATACGTTAGGTTCGGGCAGAGATTACAATAAAAAGAATGCTGAGAAAATGGCTGCAGAAAAAGCCTGCGAGACTTTAAGCATCTAATCCATTTTCCTTCCGAACTTCTTTGCCCGATTCGGGTTAATAATAAATTATATCTTTGCAAATGCTTAAATCAATGACCGGTTACGGTATTGCAGTAACCGATTTTGCCAATGCTAAATACACTGTTGAAATTAAATCTCTTAACAGTAAGTTTCTGGAGCTGGCATTAAAACTTCCAAAATCTTTTGCCGATAAAGAATTTGTACTAAGAAATGAGTGCAGTAAACAGATAGAACGCGGCAAAGTAAATGTTTCCGTTACCGCAGAATACACTGAAATACAAAAGAAGACCGCCTCCATAGATAGCGACCTGCTAAAATCGTATTATACTCAACTTTCTGAAGCCGCCATCGAATTAAATGATTCGGGAAGTAACCTTCTTCAAATGGCGCTTAACTTCCCGGATGTGATTAAGTACGAGGAAGATACTATTTCGGAGGATGAATGGTTACAGATGCACAAAACCTTCGATGCTGCGATGCGAGATTTTCAGAAGTTTCGAAGTGATGAAGGCGGCGTATTGCAGGAAGACCTTGTTTTCAGGATCAATAGTATTTATGAATCGCTTCAAAAAGTCGAAGAAGAAGCACCGAAACGGATTCCTTTAATTAAAGAGCGTTTGGCAAATATGCTTCAGGAGCATGTGGGTAAAGAGAATGTTGATCAAAATCGCCTGGAGCAGGAACTGATTTTTTACATTGATAAATTAGATATTACGGAAGAGAAGATCAGGTTAAAAAGCCACTGTGATTATTTTTTAGAAACATTAAAATCGCCCGATGCGAATGGGAAAAAGCTGGGTTTTATTTCGCAGGAAATTGGAAGGGAAATTAACACAATAGGTTCAAAAGCGAATGATGCTCATATACAACAAATAGTTGTGGGTATGAAAGAAGAGCTTGAAAAGGTTAAAGAACAATTACTAAACGTGCTATAAATTTAAGCTTTGGCTTAGGTATTTAAGCTTAGAAACATATGCAAACCGGTAAATTAGTTATCTTCTCTGCTCCCTCTGGCGCTGGTAAAACCACCATAGTTCAATACCTTTTAAATAAAATTAAGGAGTTGGAGTTTTCAATTTCGGCTACTACTAGGGATTGCCGGGGAGACGAGGTTAACGGAAAAGATTACTATTTCATATCTACCGAGGATTTCTTACATCGGGTAGCAAAACATGAATTTGTAGAGTTTGAAGAAGTTTATTCGGGTACTTTTTATGGCACACTCAACTCCGAAATTAAACGAATTTGGATGTCGGGAAAAGTTGTAGTTTTTGATATTGATGTAGAGGGCGGTCTTCGCTTAAAAAAGAAATATGGAGACGATGCATTAGCCATTTTTGTTCAGCCTCCATCATTAGAAACTTTGGTACAGCGTTTGGGTAGCCGTGGTACAGATAGTGCAGAAAAGCTTAAAGAGCGAATAGATAAAGCGGGTAAAGAATTGGCTTACGCTGATAAGTTTGATGTAATTTTACCTAATAAGGATTTGAAAACGGCCTGTAATGAGGCGGAGAAGCTAGTCAGGAATTTTTGCATTACCACGTCCCTCCCCAAGGGAGTTGAAGATTAATACACTAATCCCTATGAAAACTTACCGGATCTCACATCTCGTGTCTCAAATCTCAAATCTGTTCTAATGAACATCGGCCTCTTTTTTGGTTCATTCAATCCTATCCATACAGGGCACTTAATAATCGCCAATTATATAGCTCACTATACATTTCTCGATCAGGTTTGGCTGGTGGTGTCGCCACATAATCCGCTAAAAAGCAAGGGTGATCTTGTAAATATGTATGATAGGCTCGAGATGGCGAAACTTGCTACTGATAATGCGGATAAAATTAAAGTAAGTGATATTGAGCTTAAACTTCCACAACCGTCTTACACAATTGATACCTTAACTCATCTGAAAGAAAAATATCCACATCACGAATTTACCCTGATAATGGGTTCCGACAATCTTAAATCGTTAAAGAAGTGGAAAAATTATGAGTTGCTTTTGTCTGATTACAGGATATTAGTTTATCCACGTCCGGGTTATGAAGATTCAGAATTAGCTTCTCATCCATCCGTTACCATTACAGATACTCCTCAAATGGAGATTTCCTCAACATTCATTCGGAAATCATTTTCTGAAGGTAAGAATGTGCAATTCTTTGTCCCTGAAAAGGTGCTTGATTTCATCGAATCAAAAAATTTATACCGCTAAAAACATCAATCCAGTATTTACCTTTGTAAGGTGAGTGCCGAGAAAACAATATTAAAACTAAAACTTCCCACCGATCCAAAATGGGTTAAAAATGTAGTGGAGAGTAATATCGAAGAAATTCTAACCGACCATGCATTTTGCGAGCAGAAGGCTGCGAGTAATGCAATCACGCTAATCGTACAGAATCCTAACCTGTCTGATCTGGTGCAAGAAATGGCCGATCTGGTTACCGAAGAAATTGATCATTTTAAACGAGTACATCAAATCATTTTACAGCGAGGTTTTGTACTTGGCCGTGAGCGTAAAGATAATTATGTGAATGAATTAGCTAGATTTGTAATAAAAGGTGGCGGTCGGGAAGCTCAATTAATCGATCGACTTTTGTTCTCGGCGATGATAGAAGCACGGAGCTGCGAACGGTTTAAAACGCTATCGGAAAATATTAACGATGAGGAACTTTCTGCTTTTTACCATGAGTTAATGGTTAGTGAAGCAGGGCATTATGCTATGTTTATTAAGCTGGCAAAAAAATACGCTGAAACGATTGATGTAGACAAACGTTGGAGTGAATTGCTAGATTATGAAGCGGAAGTGATAAAGAATTACGGGAAGGCCGAAACAATACATGGATAGATTGATCTAGTGTTGCGACGGTAACGTGAGGGATAGAAGCGAAAAGCCCACAGCCATGAGGCACGAATGGCGAGGACTTGTAGCGTATAGCCCGGCCGCCTCTTCGGCGGACACGCCCAAAAGCTCTTATTGATATAAAATGAATACTAGTTGCTTTGAGGGTTAATTCCCCAGCCCAAAGATTCCTGTAGATAACCGCCAATTAGTTCGACATCAACCATATCATTTATATATCCAATATACATATCCGGTCTAATCAGTACGGCTTTCCTCTTGTTTTCGGTGACCTCAAATTGTTCGAAGACGTGATTATTGCGTTTTGAGGGGGGCAGATAATAGAAGTGCAGATCAAAAGGGTATGATAATTTAATCCATTTTGATATCGCCAGAACCTCCAGCGGACTTAATTGCCCGATAACCAGTAGCGTAAACCCCGGATACTTGCACCACTCGTGAAGATTGGTTTCCTCCTTTAATTTCTCATCGTAAAATTTAATATATGGAACTCGGTCGCCGGCTTTCACCTTGGTTGCAAGGCTGTGATGAAGCGACAAAGGGCTTTCGCGATAGTTGATGTCTGTTTGGGAGATCAGGCCAAATAATTTCTGGTTTATGGCGCCAATCTTCCAAAGCTTATTCAAAGCAAATGGGAGTACCAGGTTTCGAAGTTGCCGGGTAATCCAGTTCTGACCGATAATAATCGTAAACATTCTGTCGGTAGTTTTTAACAAGGTTTTAGCTATAGGCATCCGTTCCTGAGAATAAGTATCTAAAATACTTGTTGAATATTTTTTGTCGATTACTCCCGCCAGCTTCCAGGCCAGGTTGTACGCGTCTTGTAAACCCGTATTCATGCCTTGCCCTCCGACAGGCGAATGTACGTGAGCCGCATCACCAATCAGGAAACATCGTCGGCTTCTGAACCGATCGGCCATTCTATGGTGCAGCTGGTAAATGGAAAACCAATTGCAGCAGTCTTCAGTCATGGGGAAACCCAGATTATATGTTAAGTATGGGCTTATATCATTGAAACTGACATCAGGTTTGGAATTCAACGATTTAGGCAGGATGCCAATAAACCGATAATTCGAATCTTTCATTGGGAAAATGGCCGTAAATCCGCTTTCGGTAAAAAACGCTCTTACAGAATTATGGGACACACTTCCTTTTACTTTAGTGTCGGCCAGGAAGAATTTGTGCTGGTAAGTTCCTCCCGAAAAGGAAATATCTAAGCTCTTTCTAACCTTACTGGAGGCACCATCGGCCCCAATCAGCCAGTCACAGCTTATCAATTCTTCGCCATCATCGCGAGTTATTTTTAAAGTAACCTGTTTATCGGTTTGGTGGACATCCAAAACTTGAGTATTCCAATAAATGGGGCAGGTTTTTGAAGTAAGATGATCTACCAGGATACGCTCCGTTTTATTTTGTTCTAAAATGAGAACATAATGGAATGCGCTTTTTCCTTCTCCGATATTTGAAAGATTTATGCTTGCAATTTCCTCCGTATCCTGATAAAGAATAAGCCCTTTTGCAATATTTCCTTCGTTTAAAGCAATCTCATCTAACCCCATCTGCCCTAAAATTTCAATCGACCTTGCCTGAACCGCTAAAGCCCGCGATTGAGTATTGATCGATTTTTTAGAATCTATTATAATAGGCTGAATCCCGAACCGGATAAGCTGCGCCGCCATCATCAGTCCGGAAGGACCAGCCCCAACAATTATAACAGGGCTATGATGGTGTAGGGTGTTCATTTGGCAATTAAAAAGATGGCCGGTTTTTTATGGAAATCGTGTTTTTGCTTGCGCCACTGTTCAACTGGTTGCGAGATTATTTGTTCGTCGGCACCGGTAATATTGCAGGCAAGGCATAAGCGAGTTTTAGCACCGCAAGATTTTAATATTTCTTCAAGTACCTGGTTATTTCGAAATGGTGTTTCAATAAAAATCTGGGTTTGGTTATGCCTTTCGGCGATGTTTTCCAGTTCTTTAATGCGTTTGCTTCGCTGGATTTTATCAATCGGCAGGTAGCCATGGAAAGTAAAATTTTGTCCGTTAAACCCTGAAGCCATCAGAGCCAGAATGATTGAACTTGGCCCTACCATTGGCGCAACTTTAATTCCTCTTCGGTGTGCTTCGGCTACGATATCAGATCCGGGATCGGCCACTGCCGGACAACCAGCTTCGCTCATTAAGCCAACATCCTGGCCGTTTTCCAGTTCTGTAAAATAACTTCTTATATCAACTTTATCGGAGTGCTTGCCGTATACATGGATCAAAAGCTGGCTTTGAGGGGTTTTTAAGCCCATGTTTTTTAACCAGAAACGCGCAGTTTTTTCGTTCTCAACTATATAGGTTGAAATATTGTTTATTAAATTAGATTGATAAGAGGTAAGTACTTTCTCAGCCGAATTTTCGGCCAAAGGTACTGGAAGCAAGAAAAGGGTTCCTTTAGGCATCCTTGCAAATCTATAAAAGATTGAAGAGATTAGGGGTACGCCGGAATCAGTAGATCAGATTTATTAATTTAAATCATATCGTTATGCAAACATTGAGTGTAAATTGGTTTATAGAAGGTTCGTTAGATTTCGAGCGAAAAAAATATCAATTGCTGGCATACTTACAACAAATCAACCAGCATTTTCATAAAACAAAGCTCTATCCTGATTTGAATGATTTAGTGTTTCATTATAATAATCTGGTGAAGTTTAAAGAAAACAAATCAGCTATTCAAAAAGCATTTCCCGAGCGTTTATCACATGCCGATATCGAGGCAGTGAAACTTACTTATGAAAAAATGGTAAAAGACGATTCATTGATGCAGGAGATCGAGTACATCATTAATTTTTCACTAAATCAACTCAATCCTGCAATAATTGAAGGAAAGGAGATTTATGATTTTGTAGAAAGTCGGCTGAGTATTGAACCCATAGGCGTAATGCCCTTATATCCTTACCAGGGATATTTGTTGTTGCGAAACGGAGAAGAAAAGGGAATAATAGTTTACGAGTACCAGGTGACTATATTTGAGAGTAAAGACGAAAAGTACAGGGGAATTAATACCGCTTTTGTCACCAGTTATGAACGAAGCTTTATCCATACTCCCGAAGCTATAAAAAATGATTTAATTGTGAACCGAAGAGAGTTTCCTAATCCGGCTGTTTATCATATTGAAAGCGACATCACTTTCCCGCTTGAACAGACATTATTGCCTTTAGCAAAACGGAGTTTGGTTAAGCATATATCTACGGCTGCGTAATAAAAATGCTACAATATGAAGTAATTATAAATTGTGTAGCTTTAATGAAATAAATTTTACAAAGTCGTTTCCATTTCTAAAAAAGAATTAATTTGTACTTCCTGATTTTAAAATTCAAAAGATTATATGAGTAGATATGTTATAGGTGTTGAGGTTCACCTTGAGCGGGTAGAAACCGCTGTAATAGACCTTCACACAAATTCCATAGTTCCGGGAACGGATAGGCGTAGCTATATCAACGCGTTAGAGTCGGTTGATAATCTTCTTAATTGCTGGGCGGCGTCAATAACTAAGAGTGTCAATTCGCATCCTGGAGAATTAAATTATATGGGAGTTGCTATTCCCGGCCCTTTCGAT
>JANMZB010000097.1:0-1439 GCA_031382725.1 Sphingobacteriaceae bacterium
GATAATGTTGAGAAGCTTGTGTGGTTGAAGGCTCATGAGGTGATGAATGGTGAAGATCCAAAACTCTTTGAAGGCAGAATGCACTTCGGATTCAGTAGGAATGTTTAGGACATTTTCAAGTACATGGTTGAGAGCCAAGACTTCAACAGGTGGAAGAACCGGGGGCGTCATGATGAAAGACATGGAAGCAGGTAGAGTCAAGTAGGAAAAGCGAAGAAGGAAGTGTCACTGTCACTGCGGTACGTCAGGCGTTGAGCTGAGAGGTGCCGAAATCCTAAGGAAAAATGAAGATGTAAGCGTCACTGTCGCTGCGGTACGTCAGTCGTTGTTCTGAGAGGTCCCGAACACCAAAGGAAAAGGTGTGGAGTTAAAAGCCACCTGTACAGTCCAATTTAGCCCGTGCCCAGGTTAGGAATACCCGTTTGCTCAATTTCAGAAAAGAACCAACTGCAAACGGCGGACCTAAAGAAGAACCTCCCTAAAAAGAGATTGGGTATACTAGTCTGTTGGTATCAGTGGGGCCTGTATGCACGTTGTATGTACAAACCGTTGAGGAACTCTAGCGCAATACTGAAGGGCTACTAACTCTATGCTGGGTCCTTGTTGAAGGCCAGACTAACGTTAAGTATTGTGTAACCTATAGCACCACTTAGATCCCGGTAAGCAAAACAGGTATATTGCAGTGACAAGCGCACCCAACGAGTGATGAAACAGTACGATATGGAAGTCAACCAACTGTTGCACTATATTAAATAAATAAATGTTGGATCGTAGGTAGGATAGGGTCGGATGATTACCAAAAAAATCAGTTGAAAAAATAAATTCTTCTTGTTTTCAAAAAATCGAAATAGGATTTTCAAAAATAGGTTTCTGTTTCGAAATAGGATTTTCGAAAATAGGTTTCTTCTTCAAAATAGGAAATAGGTTTCTTCTTTGAAAAAGGAAATAGGTTTCTTCTCCGAATTAGGAAAAAAAATTGCTTCTTCAAAGTAGGAAATATGTGAAATGGGGCGGGATGGCCAATGGATGAAATAGAATTCAAGATTATGTTGTTGCAACTTTGTTTGCATTAATGAAGGAAGGATGGTTGATGGCCAAAGGATGAAATAGAATTCAATAATATTTTTGGAAAATTCGTTTTCGAAAAAATATTTAAAAGTGATGCAAAAACACTTGCAAACACACTAACAGGCAATGTGTTTTCGTCGTTAGGAAGATAGACAGCTGGATGGCTGTTGTAGCAGTAGCCCTGAGTGCAGGTAGAAACTGGTACTAAACTTAAGTTGTTGGTAGTAATTGTAGGTGCTCGGTAGGGCAGGTCAGCGGGATGGCCAATGGATGAAATAGAATTCAAGATTATGTTGTTGCAACTTTGTTTGCATTAATGAAGGAAGGATGGTTGATGGCCAAAGGATGAAATAGAATTCAATAATATTTTT
>JANMZB010000171.1:0-9947 GCA_031382725.1 Sphingobacteriaceae bacterium
TGCTTTGCTTGAAACTTAATCTTTAGCAAAGCTTAAACACCCATGTATTACCATAAGTGAGTTTGGAAATACGCGTGTAAAGATTAGATAGTCATCACCTCCATCCATAATTTTGTGTTTCTTCTTTATTTCATACGGCGAAAGCGGAAAATTTCTGGAGATGACATTGGCTTTTTTAATTCCATTTTGCTTGATGAAGATTTTATAATCCAACGCCGATTTAACACTAAAGACTTTGCCGATAAACTCTTTATTTAAAATTTCTGATGTATATAGATGTGTATTCGGATGAAGTTTCTCGAGATTGTAATGACTAGCAATAGTCTTAAAACTACCAGCCTTCAGTAGTGCCACATCCGGTTCATATAAAAAAGCAAAAGGTGCAGAATATGAGTCGATATTCAAATTTTTTTCTGCCCCAAAATTAAAGCTAAAGGTTGATTCTTTTTCCTTACCCAAGGCACTGCAAATAATAGAAGCTTCACCTGAAAAATCTTTATCAATAATCCAAAGCAATTCTTTGCAATCGCTCTTTACACTTACTACATGAACTTCGCTTACGTTGCTAAGCTCTTTTAAACCCGATTGTATATCAAAAAGAGGAGAGGTTTTTATAATAATTCGTGACGCATTCGATAGCAACAATGGAAGATTATAAACAACATCGGGTTCTGTGTCTTGCAAAAGGAAGACTTTCTTAGACGCTATCCGCCTTGACGGATCAATGTAAATTGTATCGAAGTTGTCTTCGCAGGTTTGCAAATAGTCAATGCTATCAGCGTTTATAAATGTGATATTTTCAGCACCTAATACTTCAGTATTATATTGCGCAATTTGGGATAGCTTTTCATCCCTTTCGCAATGTATTACCTGCTTGACTTTTCTGGAAAAGTAATAGGCGTCAACTCCGAAGCCTCCGGTTAGATCAATGAGTTTATCGCCTTTAACAAGCCTGCTTTTGTATTCAGAAGTAAGTTCCGAAGAACTTTGTTCTATTGATAGTTTTGGAGGGAAGATGATTCCCGGAGTGTTAAACCATAAGGGAAGTTTCTTTTCACATCTTTGTTTAGAATCTAATTGTTCTGCAAGTTCTTGCGATGAAACTTCCGGAAACGGACTTTTAGAAAGTGCTATTTTATGAACAGCGTTCTTTAAGCTATCGCTGAGAAATTTTTGAACCGCTGGAAGGGAGATATTTGGATTCAACTTATTCGGCTTTGGAATCTTGCAGCACCATCTGGGCTGTATGTCGACTTATTTGTTCAAGCAAAACAACCTTGCCCTGGGTTACGTTGGTAATTACTTCTTTATTGAAATGCCTGATTGTGAGAAGTTGTAAACCACCGTTATATCGTATCTTAAATTTATCTTTCAGAGAAGTTAGCAACCTTTCAAACCTCCGCTCGTCCATATCGAAGCAGGCAGAGTAACTTATTGCCGACAATTGCATCATATTAATTTTTACGTGCTGGGCAGCGAATATTCCATATAAGTTACAAAGATGATCTTCTGTTATAAACGACAGATCAAGGGTTGAAATGGTAATCAGCATCTGATTGCTTTTTACAATTATTGCGGGCTGAGTGATAATTACGTCACTTTCCTTAATGCAGGTGCCGCTTTCCAGAGGAGATAAAAACGGCTTGACCATTAACGGAATCTTTGCATTTTGTAACGGCTTAATTGTTTTGGGATGAATTACTGTTGCGCCATAGAATGTCATCTCCAGGGCATCCCGGTAGGAGAGCTCTTCATATTTTACAGTGTTTGGAAATAATTTAGGATCGGCGTTTAGCACGCCTGGTACGTCTTTCCAAATTGTTACTGCTTCAGCTTTTAAGCAGGAGGCGAAGATTGCCGCCGTATAATCAGATCCTTCCCGCCCTAAGGTTGTTGTAAAGTTTTCTGAAGTTCCTCCTATAAAGCCCTGTGTTAATGCTACCTCTTCTGAAAGTATTGCTGGTAAGGTATTTTCAATAGCCTTTTGAGTCTTTACCCAATCTACACGGCCTTCGCGATAGGTGTTATCTGTATGGATGTAACTTCTGGCATCAAGCCATTTAGTTTTTATACCTGAATGATTCAAATAGGCATTGACAATTTTAGTCGATAAGAGTTCACCCATCGATACCAGTTGATCGTAAATGAAATCATACTCATCATGCGGCTCATCTTCCAATATCCAGTCGATCTCTACAAAAGTGTTCGCAACATCATCAAAAACCGGATTGCTTTTATCATCAAACAATTGATCAATTATAGCTTCATGATAAGACTTTAATCTGCCAAAAATCACCTGAACGTTTTCAGTCTGTTCAACATACGCCCGGGTTAACTCTTCGAGCGTATTGGTGGTTTTGCCCATTGCCGAGACCACTATTAAAAGCTGCTTGTCGCGATTGATATCGATTATACGTGCCAGATTTTTAATTCCATCGGCATCTTTAACCGAGGCACCCCCAAATTTGAATACGTTTATCATGTTAATGTGTTGGTATTAGCAACCCGATTTTGGCTTAATTGTTCTTTTGACAATGAGGCGTTTAACCAGCCTGATTCTATCGCCGATTGATATTTACTATAGAACTTGATGGCCGGTTCATTCCAGTCAAGCACTTGCCAGCTAATTCCGTTGAAGCCTTTTAGTTGAGCTTCTTTTATAATTGTTTCGAACAGAAGTGTACCTAATCCTTTTCCGCGAGCGTTTGGTGTTACGTAAAAATCTTCAAGATACAATCTCAATCCCTTCCAGGTTGAAAAGCGGATATAATACAAAGCAAAACCTTCTATTTTGCCGTCTTGTTCAGCCACAAATGCTTTCCAAACGGGCTTGGCCCCAAATCCAGCTGTAACGAATTCTTCATATGTGATGGTTACCTCATCTGGTGCACGCTCAAAATCTGCTAATTCCTGGACTAGCTCCAGTAGTCGCTTGCAATCTTGTTTTTGTGCTTCGCGGATTTGCATGAATTGATGAATGAGTGAATAATAGAATTGATGAATGATTGAATGTGGAAAGTTCCTAATTATTTTTCCAATGCGGGGTTACTCTTGTTCCGAAAATGGTGCTACCAACACGTAACATGGTACTGCCTTGTTCTAACGCTATTTTGTAATCGCCAGACATGCCCATAGACAGTTCTTTGAAAGAAGGTTCCTTGCGGAAGAAGCTTTGTTGAATGCCTTGAAAAAACACATTAAGCTCAGTAAATTCATCATTGATTTGTTTCTCAAGTTTAGTGTTTGTTGCGATACCCATTAATCCCACGAGGCGGATATTTTTCAATTCTAAATATTCTTCAGAACGCAAAAGCTCAATCGCTTCATCGTAACCCAGACCAAACTTCGTGTCCTCATCGGCAATGTAAATCTGTAAAAGACAATCTATCACACGATTGTTCTTTGCCGCTTGTTTGTTTACTTCGATTAAGAGTTTTAAACTATCTATCGAGTGAATAAGATTAATAAATGGCGCGATATACTTTACCTTATTGGTTTGCAAATGGCCAATTAAATGCCACTCGATATCCTTTGGAAGCTGTTCGTGTTTTTCCGCAAGTTCTTGCACCTGGTTCTCACCAAACACTCGTTGCCCGGCATTATAGGCCTCCATTATTTCCTCTTTTGATTTCGTTTTCGAAACCGCAATTAGCTTCGCATCATACGAATCAATTTCCTTCATTAATTTAGTGAGGTTGGCTGCAATGCTCATTTATGTGTATTTTTAGCGAAATTTCCTGCTAAATTAATAAATGAGGCGCTTACTGTTGCTCTTTTTTCTTTACGTTTCAATATCATCGTGTTTTAAAGGTGTGCCCAATGGTGTAATACCGCAAGAAGCAATGATCAATGTACTTACTGATTTACATCTGGCAGGCGGGTTTTACTATTCGAAGAAGATTGACAGTACTGATTACGATGTTGATATCGTTTACAAATCAATATATAAAAAGCACAATACCGACTCTTTAACTGTAAAAAAAAGTGTGCGTTATTATTCACGGAATCCGGAAAAGTTCGATCTTATTTATAAACAGGTTGAATCGAATTTAAACGAATTACAGAGTCTGGAGCTAAAACGTGAAGTCCGGATTCTACAACTAGCGGAAAGGCGCCAAAAACGCCTTGAAGCAATAAAGAAGGGCAAGGCCAAAGTAGCCGCAGACAGTAAGAAAATGTTAAAAGGAATTTACGATTTCAACCTGCCTGAATATAAATTACCTCACGCTATCTACTTCACAAACTGGAATATGACCAGCAG
This sequence comes from Sphingobacteriaceae bacterium, assembly GCA_031382725.1. GTDB lineage: Bacteria > Bacteroidota > Bacteroidia > Sphingobacteriales > Sphingobacteriaceae > Paradesertivirga. The sequence goes on from JANMZB010000171.1 coordinate 4,262, forward strand.
AGCACCTTACAAAACCATAAGTTCAAAAACTGATTCCTCAAAAAAAGCTACTTTATCCAGGAAGCCGAATTAAAGAATGATTTACCCGCCAACCGCCTCTGAGAAACTTGGTTTTGTTGAGATTAAGTCGCTTATTAAAGCTCATTGTTTGAGTGATATGGGGCGGCAAATGGTCGACCGGATCCAGATGATGACCAGCTTCGATCTGATTAACAAGTTCCTCTATCAAACCAAAGAGTTTAAAGATATACTTGAAAATGATGCGACTTTGCACATCAGGCACTTGTTTGATATTAAAGCGTTAGCTGAAAAGATTCGTGTAGAAGGTGCTTTCTTAACAGAAGGAGAACTTCATCAGGTATTACTTTCACTGCAAACCGTATTTTCTGTTATCAGTTATTTCAATGAGCGCGAAGGCCGTTATCCCAACCTCGAAGGTTTATTCGAACATCTCCCTATAGAAAAGAAGATCATAAAAAGCATTGAAGCTGTTATCGATGAGAAAGGGTTAATTCGTTCAAACGCTTCCGCGGAATTACAAACGATTATTTCCGGCATCGCGAAAGCGGAATCGGAGGCGCGAAAAAAAGTAGATCAGATTTTTAAAAGTGCGCAAAACAGCGGCTGGACGGCCGATGGAAATTTAACGATCCGTGACGGCCGTTTATGTATTCCCATCTTATCAGAAAATAAGCGAAAGTTAAAGGGTTTTATTCATGATGAATCTGCTTCCGGACAAACCGTTTATATCGAGCCTGAAGAAGTTTTCCATTTAAACAATCAGGTAAGAGATCTCGAGTTTGATAAACGCCGGGAGATTGTAAGAATATTAACGGGATTAAGTAATGAATTACGGCCGTACGTGCCTTTACTTTTAGCTTATCACGGATTACTAACCAAGCTCGATTTTGTACGAGCCAAAGCACTTTTTGCGCAGCACATCGAAGCAGAACTTCCTGTTCTTGTTCAAACACCAGAACTTTATCTGGTAAATGCCCGACACCCTTTATTGTTTCTTAACCTGAAGAAGGAGGGTATCACCGTTGTGCCATTGAATATCAAAATCGATGAGCAGCAACGGGTTGTGGTGCTTTCCGGACCCAATGCCGGAGGAAAGTCTGTGGCCATGAAAACGGTGGGCTTGTTACAAATTATGGTTCAGGCAGGATTGCTTATTCCGGTGGATGAAGCCTCAAAAGTCGGCGTTTTTAAACAGGTTTTTGCGGATATCGGCGATGATCAGTCTATTGAAAGCGACCTAAGTACTTATAGTGCCCATCTTTCAAAGATGAAGTACTTCGTTGAAAATGCTGGTGGTAAAACGCTTATTCTGATTGACGAATTTGGAACCGGTACAGATCCGCAGTTTGGTGGCCCGATAGCGGAAGCCGTACTCGAAGCCTTAAACCGAAAACACATTCGCGGTATCGTGACCACGCACTATTCAAATCTAAAAGTATTTGCCAATGCGGCAGAAGGTTTGGAAAATGCCTCCATGATTTTCGATAATTTGAAAATGCAGCCCATGTATATTTTAGAGATGGGTAAACCCGGAAGTTCATATGCTTTCGAGATAGCGCAAAAAATAGGTTTGCCACCGCATGTAATAACCGCCGCGAAAAGTAAAATTGGCGTTCACCAGAAAAAAGTCGATACCTTATTGATAGACCTTGAACGGGATAAGAAGGAAATTTTAGAACGTAAGATCGCGTTAGAAAAACAGCAAAAGCGTGTGAATATGCTGTTGGAGGAAAACGAAAAACTGAAATCTTACCTTGATGAAAATAAGCGAACGATTCTTAAGGATGCTAAAAAGGAAGCTCAGACCATTATTTTAAATGCCAATAAGCTCGTTGAAAATACAATTTCCGAAATTAAGGAAAGCAAGGCCAATAAGGATACGACTCAGAAATTAAGACAAAATCTTCAGCAGGAGTTGGAGAAAAATATAGTTAAGGAAATAAAAGCCAAACCAACCGAAGAGAGCTCTGAACTAAAGGCTGGTGATTGGGTGCGATTAGAAGATTCAGAAACTGTAGCACAGGTTATTGATATCGCAAAAGATAACGTAATACTTGCCATGGGCGATTTACGCTCGGTTGTTAAACGAAAACGTGTTCAAAAAATAGCGAATAAAGAAGTTCCGAAGGAAATCAGAAGATCTTATTCTTCGCAAGTTACCGATGCTATCGCTCAGTTCAATCCCGAGATTGATGTTAGAGGTTTGCGAGGTGAGGAGGCTTTATTCGAGATAGAAAAATATCTGGATCGAGCGTTGATGATGGGTTTCTCAAATCTCAAAATTATTCACGGCAAAGGCGATGGTATTCTTAGGAAGTTAATTCGTGAATATTTAAGAAAATACTCTCAGGTCACCAGGATTGAAGATGAACATGCGGACAGAGGTGGAGATGGGATTACTTATGTGTTTTTGTAGAGGGGGTTTATAAAATTCGTCATTTTGACGGAGGAGAAATCTAAACGACTAGTTATTAAAGAAGATTAAAAAGATTTCTCCCTGCGAAATGACAAAAGGCTATTAAACTCTCCAAAGTTAAACTTTTGGAGAGTTGGTTAATTTCCTCCCTTGTTGGTGTCTCACCAACAAGATGAAGTACTACCTAAATTGTAGAATTAAATGAACTCCATCAAGGGAAATTACAACCGGATAAATGTAAATTGTTGGTGGGACACCAACGATGGGGCAAGAAAGATCCTAAAAAGATTTCTCCTTAGGTCGAAATGACAAAACGCCGTTAAACTCTCCAAAAGTTTTAAACTTTTGGAGAGTTTTTTATTTTCCTACGCAGAGCTACCGTTCCAAAATAAACCTGATTGAAGCGGATACCAGCCTTGTGGCAAAGGCTCAGTGCGCGTATGAGCGTAAAGCAGGGCTGAATTGAGCTACAACGATTAGTGTTGATTTACACAAAATTAAAACGTAAGTTTTTTGTTTTCGCTCTCATCGTACGGATTTCCACCCATGGTATTCTTCACCAAATTAATCACTTGGGTAATCAATAAATCAGGAGTATCCCAATATTCAGCTTCTTGCGGTTCGATTTTAAGCAGGCAAAGATTCGGATCTTCTTTTCCGTAAGGAAACCACATTTTAAATCGGTCGCTCCAGAGTTCGTCAATTTTAGCCTTGTTCTCACTTATTTCGGCTTTGCCATTTACTGCAACGTATAAATTGTTCTGTGGGTTACTGTAATTCAAAAGAATATCCGGGTTGGATTTTACTTCTTCAAACTTTTTTGACTGTTTAGAAATGAATAGCCAAATAATGCCATCATCTTTAAGCTCGAACGTATACATGGGGATGCTATTTGATTTACCGTCACTTGCCAAAGTGGTGAGCATAGCAATTTTAATATCTTTCAATTTAGAGCTTAGTTCTCTTGCTTTTTTTATATGTTCAATTTCTTGTAACTGCTCTTGCACAGTTGCGCCTTGTAGAGTTTCCATATTCTGATAGATTATATATGGGGAAACTTGTTAAATAGGTGTTTTGTTTAAATAATAAATGAAGAAATTGAAAGTATAAGATGATGACCTGTTAGGGTTGTTTTTTGTTAAAAATTTTGTCTAAACGATACCCGACAGAAATTGACGAAATATTGTTTTTAAACTGGAAGGTTTGGAAGCGAGCATCTAATTTAAAATTCTTTAAATACATGCCAAGTCCTAAGGTTGTGAAAGGGATTATTTCTGCTTCCTCCTCGGGTATATAAAACGGCGATTCATTAATCTCTATTTTTGATTTCGTTGTTATTACTGTTATACCAAGATTTACAAAGGGTAGGCTTGAACTATTATAGTTGCCAAAATACCGTTGTAAAAGAAGAGGAAATTTTACTAATCTGACATTATAGCTTCTGGAATCAGAAGAATACGAATAGTCAGAAAAAGTAATTCCCAATTTGATAGAACTTCGTGTACTTAAATTAGGTTTAATTACCTCTAAAAAGTAACCAATTGTTTTGGACGAATAACTATCCTTATGTCCGGAATCGTTATCCCGCAGTATTTTTATTGACTCATAACCTAAATCCAAACCATGCTTAAATATGGGTTTAACGGTATGATTAAATACTTGTACTTGTTTATCGGGATACACACAATTGTTATATTTTTGAATTAGCTTTATGAGTGGCTTATCTTGAAGAATTAATTTATCATATTCATCGGCCGGTATAGCCTGACAATCCTGAAAGGCAAGCCTTAATATCCCCACATACCTTTTATCTTCATCAAGTACTCTATCGAACGTTAGCTCGCGTTGCCATAAACTGTAATACGACTGTTGTTTTTTCAGGATATAGGCATAGTTGTTTTTGATATAAACCTGCTCTAATAAATCCCTTGGGAGTAAGACTTTGTAAAGACTTACCGCCCCTTTCATCATAATTTTAGCAAACATCAAAGTTTTTAAAGAGTCTTTGCTGGCTTTTAAATTAACCATCGTAGTTTCGAACGAATAGGCGTCTTTTTTAAAGCCGAAGCCTCCAATTTCACCTGGAGTGTAAACACCCTGTTTGTCGCCCAATTGATAGTTTAATTCATTTCTTAAAGATATTTCATCATCTCGTCGGATGAGTAAAGGAATAGTATCGTTGTTGTTTTTTACTATAAAGCCTGGCTCATAATCATTTTGAGCAAACGAGTTTTCAGAAAAAATACTTAGAAAAAGGAAGACTGTCAATATTAGATAATATTTCATATTTGTGATTGATAAAGGTGGTCGAATGTAGAAGATATTTATCATTATTTGAAATCTAATATGGGTGTAAGACTTTCTGACTATGTTGAGCGTTAAAGGGCATATTCTTATATTAGTGCCGCATACTATTAAAAAGATCGGTGAGTAAATATCTTCTCCTAATATTTCTGTCCTTTTCATATATTACAAACGCACAATCCCGATTTACCGTAAATGGTACAATTAAAGACTCTTTGAGTGGAGAGACACTTATTGGTGCTTCGGTTAAACTTCAGGAATTGCCTGCCAGCGCAACTTCGAGCAATACATACGGATTTTACTCAGTAACTGCACTCTCTGGCCAATATCAGCTGGTGGTGAGTTATACCGGTTATGCAACTGTAACCCGGACAATTACGCTTGATAAAAATTTAGTAATAAATATCGGCATCAATTCAAATTCTGTTTTACAGGAAGTAGTTGTTACCGGGCGATCTGTAGTTGAAAATGTTTCCAGTCCGCAAATGGGCATTGAAAAACTCAATATGGAAAGCATTAAAAATGTACCTGTCTTATTTGGGGAGAAAGATATTTTAAAAACACTTCAGTTATTACCAGGGATCAAATCCGCCGGCGAAGGGAACAGCGGGTTTTATGTGCGCGGTGGTTCGGCAGATCAAAATTTGATGTTGTTAGATGAAGCAAATGTGTACAATGCGTCGCATTTGCTGGGGTTTTTTTCAACCTTTAATTCTGATGCAATTAAGGATGTGACCATTTACAAAGGCGGGATGCCGGCGCAATATGGCGGTCGTTTGGCTTCTGCTTTAGACATTAGAATGAACGAAGGCGACAAGAATAAATATACCGCAGAAGGGGGGATTGGGTTGATCGCATCGCGCTTAAAGCTTGAAGGGCCAGTGCAAAAAGGTAAGGGATCATTTATGTTAAGCGGAAGGCGAACTTATGCAGATTTATTCCTGA
>JANMZB010000172.1:0-20627 GCA_031382725.1 Sphingobacteriaceae bacterium
TGCTTCCTTTTAATGAGGCATCGAATAACAAGCCATATCTGACACGAAAATCCAGCTGCTCGCCTCCCCCAAATACATTCCGGTTTGTATACGTATTCCCTACGTTAAATCCCTGACGCCCCGAATTGAATGTAAATTCGCCTTCAACACGGTTACTCAAACGCTTCATGGGTACAGCCTCAATCGAAGCATTCAATTTAAGGCTATCGGTAGTTTTTGAAAAATCGATTTTAACGCTTTTGAAAACATTCAAATCAAATAAGCGGTCATAAGTTAAATTCTTCTTATCAATATCGTACAACTCACCTTCTTTGAGGTAATTATATCTAAATATCGCTTTAGGCTTAAATCTCTTTGAATAATCTTTTACAAAATAATTTGTGTCTATAATAGCAGTGTCTGGTGTTATATTTTCGGTTTTACCGCTACTGCTCTTTATCAGGATAGATACATCGTTTAAACTATACACCTGATGATCTCTTCCATCAGCAGGATTATCAAGGGACATGTTGATGTTAGCGGCACTTGCATGCAAATTAGTATCGACCGAAAATTTTACATACTGCTCTCTGTAATCGTAATATCCTTTGCGTTGTAACAAATTAAAAATCTGTTTACTTTCATATCTTAAAGAGTCGCCATCATATCTCGCACCATCAGTAATTTTAGTAAACAAAGGCCGGTTTTTTACATACAATTGCTTAACAGTTGAGTCAGGAATATTGTAGGCAAAATCTCTGATCTTAAAGGAGGGCCCCGGTTTTGCTATAAAAGTGATGTATGCTTTTTTATTTTTCACCACCACATCACTCGCAACTTTTGCCCTAAAAAAACTTTTATCGAACAAAAATTTCTCAATCTCACGCCTTGAGATCTCTACCAGTGTACTGTCGAGCAGGTTGGGAGCTTCACCAATGTTTCTAATTTTCGTTGTACGATACTTTCCTTTTTTCGTATTAAAAACATTATAAAGCCATAAATTTATTACCGCATTAGGTTTTATACCACGTGGAATGTACAACTTAGCCTGTTCCGAAAACTCCTTATCTACACCTTTGATAGTAACTCTTTTAACAAGTTTCTGATTTTCGGAAAGGTACTTGGTAGATGAACAGCTGCCCAGAAAAAACGTTAAAAACAGTATACTTGCATTACAAAAATTACGAACAATATTATATGCTTTCAAAATCTCAAATCAGTTTTGTAAATGCATTACACCAAAAAAAACATCGAAAAGAACATGGTCTTTTCATTGCAGAAGGAAGTAAGTCGGTGGCCGAATTTACGCAATCGAATTATATTATAGATACAATTTTTCATACTACGGAGGCTGGTTCTAAATTCATAAAAGTATCACAGAACGTAAAATTTCAAAACGTTACGGAAACCGAACTTAAGAAAATCAGCACATTAACAACCCCGCAAGATGCCCTGGCTTTAATCCAAATACCTGAAAGAACCAATATTTCGGCTGAAAGTTTTAATGGTAAATTCGTGCTGGTTCTTGATGGTGTCCAAGATCCCGGCAACCTCGGAACAATCATCAGAACTGCGGATTGGTTTGGCATTTCTGATCTAATTTGTTCTACTGATACAGTTGAAGCTTACAATCCCAAAGTTGTGCAAGCCAGTATGGGTTCGCTTTCGCGGATGAATGTGTACTATGAAGATCTTAACCGCTTTTTATCATCGGCGAAAGCCACAGTATATGCGGCGCTTTTAAATGGAAAATCACTCTACGAAACCAAATTTGATAATGAAGGATTTATCGTTTTAGGCAACGAGGGTAATGGCATTTCTGCAGATGTAAAAAAACTCAACCATATAGCCATTACTATTCCTGGTTTCGGAAAAGCTGAATCATTAAATGTTGCCATTTCTGCGGCGATTATTTGCTCGGAGCTAAAAAGAAATCGGTAATTTATATTGGTCAACAATAATAATTTACTACTTTTGCAATCCTTAAGACAAGGTCGGATGGCCGAGTGGCTAGGCAGAGGTCTGCAAAACCTTCTACAGCGGTTCGAATCCGCTTCCGACCTCAGGGAAAAAATATTAAAAGAAAAAGACATGGCAGTTACACGTTTAAAAAGAAAAGACAGAAGAAATAAAACTGTTTCACGTATGGAAGTTCAGTTTCTTAAATTAGGCCGCAACCTTGAAACAGGTAGCCGCTCAAGAGAATCTGCAACCAGCCAGCTTGCAAAAAACAATGCAGTTTTAGCTCAGCTTACAGCACAAAAAGGATAATACTTATCCTGTTACAACAGAAAATCCTGAACTCACATTCAGGATTTTTTGTTTATTGACTCTGTTTCAGTATTCCTTTATTTATTTCCTTTACCAATCCCGGGCCTTCATAGATAAAGCCTGTATATATCTGCACCAAGGACGCGCCTGCATTTAGTTTTTCTAAAGCATCTTTCGCAGAATGTATTCCTCCCACCCCAATAATTGGAAAAGCCTTACCCGATTTTTCTGACAAATAACGAATCACCTCAGTAGACCGGCTGGTTAGTGGCTTGCCACTTAAACCGCCTGATTCGGATTTAAGATTATCTGAAGAAATTAAACCTTCCCTGCTCAGAGTTGTGTTGGTAGATATTACACCCGCTATGCCGGTTTCTAAAACAATCTCCACAATATCGTCTAATTGGGCGTTAGTTAAATCAGGAGCTATTTTTAGGAGAATTGGCTTAGATAAATCATTCTTTTTATTTCTTTGCTGAAGTGTGTTTAGAATATTTTTTAGCGGACCCTTCTCCTGAAGTTCTCGCAAACCCGGCGTATTAGGTGAACTTACGTTTACTACAAAATAATCAACCACATCAAATAAGACATCGAAACATTTAATATAATCGCTTACAGCATCTTCATTTGGAGTGAGCTTGTTTTTGCCAATATTCCCGCCAATAATTACCTTTTTATCTTTTAATTGCTTTAAACGCAAGGCAGCTACTTCTACACCTTCGTTGTTAAAACCCATCCGGTTTATCAAACCTGAATCAGCTGCAAGGCGAAACATTCTTGGTTTATCATTGCCAGATTGTGGTAAGGGCGTAACCGTTCCAATCTCGATAAATCCAAAACCAAAATTTGAAAGCTCAGAAATTGAGGATGCATTTTTATCGAAACCTGCTGCAAGTCCAACAGAGTTTTTAAACGTCAACCCGAAAACCGTACGCTCCAACCGCTTATCATTAATTTCAAAGAGATTTTTAAATACTGATGAAACTCCCCAAATACCGTTTAAGGATTTCAACAACCCGGTAACGAAGTAATGAATATTTTCGGGGTCGAATTTGAAGAGAAGCGGTTTTATTAAACGATACATAAAAGCAAAAATACATGAATTATTGCGTGAAACAGATTCGGTTGGCTTTATTAGTTTAAATTGCGATCGAAATATAGAAATGGAAAATCTTCATTTTGTAACAACGGCCGACGGTTCTAAAACTATCTATAATCCACAGGTAGGTGAGCATTATCATTCCAAACATGGTGCTCTTCAAGAAAGCAGGCATGTGTTTTTAAAGTCCGGCTTGGAGTTTCATTTAGATAAAAGTCCGCAAAACACAGTTTCAATTCTGGAAGTTGGCTTTGGCACTGGATTGAATTTTCTTTTAAGCGCAGATTATTGTACTAGTCATCAAATCCATTTAAATTACACAGGCATTGAAGCTTTTCCGCTTTCCCTTTTGATGATTTCCGAAACCGGTTATCGAGATTACCTCGAATCTCCAATTTCAGAATTATTTCTTGATCAATATGAACAAGTCCTGAATAAAGAGGTAGAGTTGAATCCCTTTTGCACGCTAGAAATCATTGAAGATAAATTGGAGAACTATAAATCACCAAAGGCATTCGATGTGTTGTATTTTGATGCTTTTGCTGCCATACATCAACCTGAAATGTGGACTCATGAAGCTATTACTCATTGCTGTAAGTTCTTAAAGCAGGGAGGTGTTTTTGTAACGTATGCGATTACCGGAAATCTAAAAAGAACAATGAAAAGCCTAAACTTTGCGGTTGAAAAAGCACCCGGTGCTCCCGGAAAAAGAGAAATGTTGCGGGCGGTAAAAAATTGAATTCATTTGAATTTTATTCATATTTTCGATGCTTAAAGCACTCACAAAATGAAAAAAATCCCTCTTCTAATTTTCGCATTGCTATCCATTATTATACTTGCTACTTCCGCAACTCAGCCAAAGGCTGAGGAACCCCATACTGGTTATAAAAATCTGAAGGTTCTTCCTAAAAACATAAGTCGCGATGATTTAAAAAAGGTGATGGAGCATTACAATGCCGCACTTGGCGTTAAGTGTAATTTTTGTCACACCATGAATCCGGATACTAAGAAATTAGATTATCCAAGCGATGCCCACGAACACAAAAGAGAAGCCCGATCGATGATGAAGATGACTAACAAAATTAACATCAAATACTTTGGTGAAAAAAAGAGTCAGTTCAACCCCGCGGTTATGGAAGTAAGCTGTAAAACCTGTCACCAGGGGAAAAAACATCCGGAAGGATAATCACCTATTTTATGTCTAATGTCCCTCCCACTAGCGCCTCAAATCCGGCAGCGGCCTTCGAGCGTCTGCTAACCATTATGGATACCTTAAGGGAACAGTGCCCCTGGGATAAAAAACAAACGCTTGAAACGCTTAGACACCTTACCATTGAAGAGACTTATGAATTATCGGACGCGATAATCGAAGGCGACAAGCAAGAGATCAAAAAAGAGCTTGGCGATATTATGCTCCACCTGGTTTTCTACGCGCGCATTGGTTCTGAAACGGGAGATTTTAATATCATTGATGTTTTAAATAGCATCTGCGATAAACTTATTCACAGGCACCCGCACATTTATGGGGATGTAAAAGTAAATGATGAGGAGGATGTGAAACGCAATTGGGAACAATTGAAATTGAAGGAAGGTAACAAATCTGTACTTGCAGGAGTTCCTGCCTCTTTGCCTGCCTTAATAAAAGCATCGCGCATTCAGGAAAAAGCCCGAGGTGTGGGATTCGACTGGGAAGAGAAAGGCCAGGTTTGGGCAAAAGTTGAAGAAGAGATGAAAGAGTTCAGAGATGAATTTAATGTTCTTGACGACACCTTGATAGACAAAGACAGAGCCGAAAATGAGTTTGGTGATTTGCTGTTTTCTTTAATAAACTACGCCCGGTTTATCAATATTAACCCTGAAGATGCTTTAGAAAAAACAAATAAAAAGTTCATCAAACGTTTTCAGTATCTTGAAAACAAAGCTGAAAGCTTAAATAAAAGTCTTAAAGACATGACTTTGGCCGAAATGGACATTTTTTGGAACGAGGCGAAAAAACTTTAACAGGTAGTGTAGCGTAATTGGGTAACTCATCGTATTAGATATTAAACTATAAAACGATGTAATGAAAAAATCACTCATCCTACTTCTCTCGGTATTCATTTTCACTTCCTGCGAAAAAGAGTCTGGCGAAGAACCCAAATTACAAGATGGTACTTATTCAGGCAGATTCATATTAAAGAATATTGATCCGGCTGCTAACACGGCAGACATTGTTGTAGCCACGGCTGTTACCATTAATGGCGATAACTATTCCTCAACTTCAGGTCCGAATAGAACTCCGGCAGGAGGAAGTGGGAAATTTAGCGTAAAGTCTCCCATCATCAATTTTGCGGATAAAAATGTCTGGACAGCAGATTTCGATTGGAACCTTATCCTTTCCGGCGATTATACATCTGAAATTAGTGGAGACAGTTTATTTTTAAGTAAAAAAGCGGGTTTAAAAATCTATAGCTATCGTTTAGGAAGAGCAAAATAATTAATGCAAAAAGCAACGGGATTAACCGAGCTTGAAATAATACAATACTGCAAATCAGGGGGTTTAAAGTACCAGGAATTGCTTTACAAGCATTTCTATGGCTATGCCATGGGTATAGGAATGCGCTATCTTTCCAATCGGGATGATGCCATGGAAGTTGTAAACGATTCATTTATAAAAATCTTTAAGGGCATTGAGTTTTACAACGAAACTCAGCCCTTTAAAGCATGGCTGAGAAAAATAGTTGTCAACACCTCGATTGACTGCAAGCGGAAAAACTTGAAACACTCGCAGCAATCAGACCTTGATGAAGCTACTTATTTAGGAAAGTCGGCCGAAGTTGTGGCCCACTTATCAGCTAAAGACATTTTAAATCTTCTTAATCACCTTCCGGAAGTACAACGAGTTGTATTCAACCTTTATGAAATAGATGGATACAATCACGATGAGATTGGAAGCATGTTAAATATCCCGGTAAGCTCTTCGAGGGTTTATCTGAGCAGGGCAAAAGAAAAGCTAAGATCGTATTTGACCCCACAAAAAGAAACAGATTATGAGCGAAGAATTCGATAAAAAACTCATAAATAGAATTAACGAAGTCTTTGATGACTTTGAAGACGATTCGGCAAACGAAGGGTGGGCCGAATTACGTAGAAACTTTCCTGTTAAAGAGCGTAGGCAAATAGCTTTATGGTGGTACAATTCTGCTGCTGCTTTGCTATTAATTACTTCAGTTTGGTATTTTTCTAATAATGATATAATAAAGCAAAACCCAACTCAGACAGTTCAAAAAAGCAAAGAAATTAAATTTAAGAAGCCTGAAGAACTGAATAAACAGGGTATTTCTGATACTACCGAAAGTTCTTCACCTGAAAGCAAAATTACTTCAACAGATAATCAGGCACAATCTCAATCGTATGCGGGAGTTGAGAGAATAATACCTAACCAAAAACAAAAGTCTTTTCCCCGCAAAACGAACAAAGAAGTTGATAATGTTGAGTCCAATTTAAATGCTGTTGAACGGCAACCTATTAAATCAGATTCTGATAAGCAGCGGCTATCAGCCAATGAAAATGTTTTAATTCCAGATCAGCCTATAGCTAAAGCTCAAAGTAACAAAGTCGAATTACCATTGAAAGAAGCCTCCGACAAATACTTATCAGAACGTGAACCTGTAAAAACAGATTCGAGTAAACAACTGGTATCGACTAATATAAATCCTTCTGAAACAAATCAGTCGATAGCGATATCACAAAAAAATCCAGCTAAAGAGCTACAACAATTAACGGCCAATAAAAAAACAACAGATCCGGCTAGCAACACCGGAAAAAGTCGATCTAAAGCAGACAAAAACGTAATTATCGGTTTTTATGCCGGAAGCTTTATGAATTACGCCAAAGGGAGTGAAACAAGTATTAACACGGGGGTTGGAATTTCTTCCGATTTTCGGCTATCGAGAAAACTGAAAATATCGACAGGTATTTCTCTTGCACAAAACTCATTAAAGTTTGCTGAATCTGTTCCGCAGGAAGTGACTACGTATTTGGCTTTGGATAGAAATAACAACAGGAGTCCTGGAGCATTGAATTCTCAAGCGAGCAATTTCGATTCAAACATTATTTCCAGTTACTCCATTAACACGTACGACGCTAAGCTGATGGGTCTTGACATTCCTCTTAATATAAAGTACAGCGTTGTTAATAAGAAAAACTCAATTTTTATAAGTACCGGATTCAGCTCTAATTTTTATCTTAATGAATCGTATAACTACAATTACGATTATAAAACCGGTGGGTTTAACGCGCAGAATATTAAAAATCAGGAAAGTAAAAGCAACTTTCAAAGTTACAATATTGGGCAGGTGGTAAACTTTTCGGTAGGTTTCGAGCGGCCTTTTAGTAATAATACAAGACTATCCTTAGAGCCATTTATAAAATACCCGCTTTCCGGGCTGGGCTCGCACGATTTACGATTTGGGGCAGCTGGTGTGAATTTGAAATTGAATTTTAACCGATCAAAATAATTTCAATCATTACTTGAAGGCTATCGCTTTAACCGGGCTTATCCTGCTCACAAGCATTGATGGAATAATCAAAACTAACAAACAAATAACCAGCGTACCGACGTTTAATAACAAAATATCCATCCATTCTAATTGAACCGGAACGAAAGACATATAATACGCCGCTTGCTCAAGTTCGAAGAAGTGGGTGTAGTTTTGAAGCAAAGCTAAGCCAATTCCTAAGGCGTTCCCGAGAAGTAATCCCAAACCAATTAAATACGCCGCATTACTCAAAAAAATCTTTTGAATATCCCAATTAGAACTTCCCAAAGCTTTTAAAATTCCGATCATATTAGTTCGTTCAAGAATAATGATTAACAGGGCTGAAATCATGTTTATTACACCCACTGCAAGCATCAGGGCGAGAATAACCTGCGTATTTACATCTAAAAGTGAAAGCCACTCGAAAATTGTTTGATACCAGTCGACGATAGAGAAAGCCCGAAGCTTGTAGCTTATTGCGTCAGATACCAGATGGGTAGTACTTTCAAGCTGATCAAAGTCCTTCACCCGAATCTCGTACCCTCCAACCTCATTATCGCTCCAATTGTTGAGCCGTTTAATAATTGACAGATCACCAATTACATAAGCTTTGTCTACCTCTTCAACCCCAAGATCGTAAATGCCTACAATATTAAATTTGCGCCGGCGTGGACTCTCCTGAACAAAATACATAATGAAGTCATCCCCAACATCAAGCCTTAAACGATTGGCAATGTATCTGGAAATAAGAATCTGTTTACTGGCCTGCAAACTATCATTGAAATTGATGACGTTACCTTTTATGAGGATTCGTTTAAAAAAATCCCAGTGAAAAGACTTATCAATACCTTTGAAAAATACCCCTTCGACCTCATTTTCAGTATTAATAATCCCAGGTTTAACCGCATAAGGTTGCAGGTATTCAATTTGAGGGAGTTTCCTAAGATTCTTTAAAGTGTCAGCATTCAATATATATGGCGAATTCTCAACCGAGGAATTAAGATCTTGTTTAACAACAATAATATCACCTGAAAAACCTCGAATCTTTTCCCTGATTTCTGTTTTGAAACCCTTAACAACAGCAACCGCAAGAATCATTACGCTCAAACTAAGCATGATGCCCAGAATTGCTATCCGTACACTCAACCTTGAGAAAGTTCGTTTAGATTTAAAGGTGATTCTTTGAGCTATAAAGGCCGTTAAATTCAAGCTATAACCGATTTTTTTATACTTTAGCAAAGATGCAAAAATTTCTATCTGTTGCCGGTTCAACTAAATAAATACCCATGAGAACGTACATGTCTATCATTATCATCGCAATATTATTTGTGCTTTCCTGCAGTTCCGGATATCGTATTCCACCGCCTCCTTTTAAAACGGATGCACCTAATCCGTATGCCGTGGATGTAGATGCGATTAACAATGGGACACAAGGCAAACTACTTACAGGTGCCGAGCAAACCACAACCTATTTACCCATGCTTAAGGGCAAACGTATTGGAATGGTTTTAAATCCTATTTCCGTGATAGGGAAAAAATCAATTGTAGATAGTTTGAAAAGCCTTGGGGTTACAATTGTTAAGATATTCGGGCCTGAGCATGGCTTTCGCGGAAACGCAAGCGATGGTGTAAAAATTGAAAATAACGTAGATGCTAAGACAGGTATTCCGGTTATTTCCCTTTACGGAAAACATAATAAGCCTACCGCTGAAGATTTAAAAGGAATTGACCTGATGATCTTTGATATTCAGGATGTTGGAGCCAGGTTTTACACATACATTTCTACGCTGCATTATTTAATGGAGGCTTGCGCCGAAAACAACCTGGAATTGATGATACTTGATCGGCCGAACCCTAATGGTTTTTATGTAGACGGACCTATTCTGGAAGAGAAATATAAATCGTTTATCGGAATGCACCCCATACCAATCACGCACGGCATGACGATTGGAGAATATGCTAAAATGATTAATGGTGAAGGGTGGCTTAAAAATAAAATTCAGTGCAAGCTGAACGTGATCAAACTTAAAAACTACACCCATTCAGCCCTTTACACGCTTCCGGTTAAGCCTTCGCCAAATTTGAATACCCAACAATCAATTCTTCTATATCCCTCCTTATGCCTTTTTGAAGGGACGGTAATAAGCCAGGGGCGCGGAACATATTTTCCTTTCCAGGTATTGGGAAACCCCAAATTAGGTGACAAATACAAGTTTAATTTCACGCCTGTAAGCATTCGAGGAATGAGTGACACTCCCCTGCATCAGGATCAAAAATGTTATGGGCTGGATTTGAGAAAGTACAATACCAACAGCTTTTTGAAAAGTAAAAAGCTGAATCTGCAATGGCTCATCGAAATGTATAAAGCCTATCCTGATAAGGAAAAGTTTTTTGATTATAAGCAGAATAAACTAATGAATAATTTTGGACGCCTGGCGGGGACAGATAATCTTAAAGCCCAGATTATTGCAGGTAAAACGGAGGAGGAGATCAGAAGATCGTGGGAGCCCGGTTTATCTCAGTACAAGCTTATGCGAAAGAAATATTTACTATACCAATAAGACTATCATGAGAATAATTTTTATGGGAACTCCCGATTTTGCAGTTGCGTCTTTAGATGCACTCATAAATGCGGGTTGTGATGTTGTTGCTGTAGTAACTGCTCCTGATAAACCTGCCGGAAGAGGCCAAAAACTTCATGAATCTGCTGTAAAGCAATATGCTATTTCAAAAGGTCTGGAGATTTTGCAACCTGTGAAATTAAAAGACCCTGAATTTCACGAGAAACTTAAAGCGTTAAAAGCCGATTTACAAGTTGTTGTCGCTTTTCGAATGCTTCCCGAAGTGGTTTGGGATATGCCGCCAAAAGGTACCATCAACCTCCACGCCTCGCTCCTGCCCTATTATCGCGGGGCCGCACCAATTAACTGGGTAGTTATTAATGGCGAGAAAGAAACAGGTGTTACCACCTTTTTACTTCAACACGAAATTGATAAAGGGAATATTTTATTTTCGGAGGCTGTGCCTATTGGCGATACAGAAACAGCCGGAGAGATTCACGATAAATTAATGAATACCGGAGCTGCATTGCTTGTTAATACGGTAAAAGCTATTGAAGAAGGTAATTATTCTGCTGTTCCGCAGGATGAACTGGTATTAAAAAGTGAGTTGCCTCACGCACCAAAGATCTTTAAAGAAGATTGCCTGATTTCATGGAATCAGCCGGCACAAAAAGTTTTTAATCATATCCGCGGACTGAGTCCCTACCCTGCTGCCTTTACAACTTTCAAAGAAAAAACGTTAAAAATTTACGCTGCCGATTTGCTGGATAAAGAACCAGGCATTCAGCCCGGCGGCTTTTTAACAGATGATAAAACATATCTTAGGTTCGCTTGCGCGGATGGCTTTATCTGTGTGAAAGACCTTCAGCTGGAAGGAAAAAAGAGGATGAACGTGGAGGATTTTTTAAGGGGATTCAGAGCCTGATTAGCCTGGCGACTGGTTCAATTTACTTAGCAGCAACTTTGATACTTCTTTGAAATATCGTTTACTATTAAAGCCCATTACCCACTGGATTCCCCTTGAAGCATTGGTAAGGAAAACTTCTTCCGCCTCATTTAAAATATCAGGATTTATCTGCGCTTCGATCACCTCAATTTTGTTTTCTTTGGCCAGCTTCATTACCACACTTCTCATCACTCCGGCAATACAACCTTCGCTTAAAGCCGGAGTATAAACTTTCTTTTTATATACTACAAACACGTTGGCACTCATGGCTTCACACAAAAAACCATTATTATTGAGCACGAATACCTCATCCAAAGAATTTTCTTTGCGATAAATCCCGGCCATGACATATACCAGCGAATTACACGTTTTATGATTGGCTAGCGAATTTACAGGCTTAGTAACTTCATCAAACACATCCGCAATTAATCCTTTAGCCTGGCTGATGTAGGAACTTTCATCAGATTTGGTCATTTCGAGTGTATATCCAAACTGATTTCCAGCCGGACTATATAAGCCTTCAGAATCTCTGTAAACCGTTAACCTAACGCGGGCATTTTGGCCATAACTATTTCTCTTAATTAATTCTTCCACTTTGTTAATTAGAAAAGCTGCATCCAACCGTTTATAACCATCCAGCTTTAATGCCTGCATGCCCTTTTGCAACCGCTCTGCATGTATCTCAGCATATCGCAGCTTTCCTTTCATGTAACGCATCGACTCAAACAGCCCATCGCCGTACCTAAACGCACGGTTGGCTATCGTCAACACCGGTTGAACCGCAGGAATTATCTCACCGTTATAATTAATGAAATTCATAGATCTTATCAGATATTCTCTACAACCCCGAAATGGTTAATCTGCTTTAACATTTGCCACATAATTTCTCCATTTTTCAAGTACGGCCTGAAAATCAGCGGGCAATTCAGACTCGAAGTGTATTCTTTTACGCGTTACCGGATGTTCAAAACCTAATGACAAAGCGTGTAAAGCTTGTCGCGGCATTAGTTCAAAGCAGTTTTCTACAAATTGCTTGTACTTACTGAAAACAGTTCCTTTAAGAATTTTATCGCCACCATAAGATGCATCGCTAAACAAAGAATGACCAATATGCTGCATGTGGGCACGTATTTGATGCGTACGTCCGGTTTCAAGTTCGCATTCAATTAAGGTTACATAATTGAATCGCTCTAAAACCCGGTAATGCGTTACAGACCATTTTCCTTTTGCTTCTTCATCATAAATGTCCATTATTTTACGGTCACGAATGCTTCTCCCGATAAAGCCTGTAACGGTTCCATCTTCAAGCAAATCACCCCAAACTAAAGCAATATATTTCCGTGTGATAGTATGATCGAAGAACTGTTTCGCTAAAAAAGTCATTGCAAATTCGTTCTTGCTGATAAGCAATAAACCGGAAGTATCTTTATCAATGCGATGCACCAGGCCCGGCCTTCCGTCATTTCCAGGTAATTGTGGTAATTGCTGAAAATGGAAAACAAGCGCATTAACCAACGTTCCGTTATAGTTGTTATAGCCCGGGTGAACTACCATCCCGGCAGGTTTATTTACTATTAATACATCATTATCCTCATAAACAATATCAATTGGAATATCTTCAGGATAAACTTCTGTATCTCTGGGCGGGTGAGGTAAAACGATAGAGATACTATCCCCGGGTTTTACTTTATAGCTAGCCTTAACCTGTTTTTCGTTAACCAGAACATTCCCTGCTTCGATAGCATTTTGCACCCTATTTCGCGAAGCATTCTCAAGACGAAGCATTAAAAACTTATCAATGCGAAGTAAGGATTGACCTTTATCTACATTAATTCGAAGGTGCTCAAATAAATCTTGCTCTTCCTGTTCGGGCAAATCAAGTTCTTCAGACATGGCCGCAAAATTAAACTTTGAAAACCAATCCGCACTAACAAACATATTCTCTTTTTGATTGTACTAATATCACATTTCTATAATCATGAAGAAGTTTGTGAAGAACATGAAAGTGTTGTTAAATTTTTTCCCATTTTTGATAAGGGAAATATATTTTAAACACTAATTCATATCACATTGAAAAGAAACAGACTTATTAAAATTACATTACTTTTTGGTAGTGTGATTCTCTCTAATGCTATGTATGCCCAAGACGGTGTAGCCGAACTTGCTCAAGTCGGACCAGACGCATCGAAACTTGCAAATGCCTATTTAACGCCAATATTTAAAGGTTTTGGAATTGGTTTAAACTCCGGATGGGCAAACACCGCACACTCAAAAAATTTAGGAAGGTTTGATATTCGGTTTGGTGTTTCAGGAGCTATGGTTCCTAAGAAAGATGAAACGTTTGATTTTAATAGTCTCGGTTTGTCGAATGCGGTGAGATTAAAGTCAGGACAAAGTGCCATGTCGCCAACCGTAGCCGGCGATAAAATCAATGGTTCTATTGTAGAAATTTACAGCGGAAATGATAAGGTTAGAGAAATCACTCTTCCTAAAGGCACAAATCTTCCTTTAGTACCGGCACCACAGCTTCAGGCAACTGTTGGCTTAATTAAAGGAATTGATGTTTCGTTGAGAGCTATCCCGACTGTTAAAATTGGAGATGTAGGTTCACTTAACATGATAGGAGGAGGCGTTAAAGTTGAATTACTACCTCTTATAGCCGGTAAAAAGGCGGGTAAATTGCTCCCATTTGATGTAGCTATTGCGCTGGGATATACTGAATTCTCATACAAAAAAGAATTAGATTACACTGCGCCATCCGGTAGTCCTGCTGTTAAAGACAATCAACAGATCGAAGCAAAGATCTCAGGCATTAACACTCAACTTATTTTATCTAAAAAACTATTGGTGTTTACACCTTTTGTGGCTATTGGGCTCAATTCTTCAAAAACATCTGGAGGCTTAAAAGGCGATTATAATGTAATCACTGGTTCTGTAGGACCGATACCTGTGTATACCACCAAGACTGATCCGGTTTCTCTTGACAAGAAAAACTTCAGTGCTTTCAGAAGCGATATAGGTTTCCAGTTAAACCTTGCTTTTCTTAGGCTTTACGCTTCCTATTCTGCATCTGAGTACAACTCCTTCAACGCGGGTTTGGGATTTGGCATAGGCAAATAAACTTCCTCATTTTAAGTCATCGGATGAATCAGGCAGATCGCATAGATTCATCCGATGAAATCGCGTATTAAAGCATGATACACCTCGATTTCAACAGCCCCGAAGAGGAAGTTCATCATCCGCTTTTCCGTAAAAAGAACATCCGGGTTTATCTTAAAAGAGATGACCTCATTCATCCCTTTATTTCCGGAAACAAATGGAGGAAACTCAAATACCCGCTACTTAAAGCTCAAATTGAACAAAAAAAACATTTGGTAACATTTGGGGGAGTTTGGTCGAACCATTTATTGGCAACCGCTTGTGTGGCAGCGAAGTTTGGGTTAAAAAGCACAGGCTTTGTGCGTGGCGAGGATATTAATACAGACGTAATCGCCTTATGCAAATTGTGGGGAATGGCGCTTCGCTTTGTCGACAGAGAAAGCTATCGCGATAAGCAGAAGCTGTTTGAGGATCATTTTAAAAACGACAAAAGTGCATTTTTTATTGATGAAGGTGGTGCAAGCCCTGAAGCCGCACAAGGTTGTGCGGAAATAATAGAGGAACTTCAGGGAGATTATCAGCATATCTTTTGTGCGGCCGGGACAGGAACTACAGTGGCAGGGATAATAAATGGCTTACATCATGCAAAATCCTCAAGTCGTTTTCATGCTGTATCTGCCTTAAAAGGCGATTTTTTAAAAACCGACATTAATAATTTACTTATAGAACCCATATCTTATGAGTTTCATTCTGAGTATCACTTTGGCGGATACGCCAAAACTCAGCCTGAGCTTATACAGTTAATAAGCGAATTCGCTTCCAGCACAGGCATTCTTCTTGATCCGGTTTACACCGGAAAAATGATGTTTGCCATTTTTGATCTGGCTGAAAAAAACTATTTTAAACACGGAAGTCGTATCCTTGCTATCCATACCGGCGGCCTCTTCGGACTGCTCGGAATGCTTAGAAAATAAATCGCATTAAAGGAACTTACTGCCTGAATTTCCCGTTTAAGCATTAGTATATTTGAGTAAAGCACCCGGTATGTATAAACTATCCGTTTCACCACAAAACGTGCATAATACTTTAAGCAAGCATATTCTTGCTGATGGCTACGACTTAACTTTCGATATGGAAAAAAGTTCTGGCGTTTACATGTACGACTCCAAATACAACCGCAACCTGCTCGATTTTTTTACCTGCTTTGCTTCTGTTCCATTAGGTTATAATCACCCAAAAATGCTGAATGACGAGGAGTTTAAAAAGAACTTACTTCTCGCGGCCATTAGTAATCCTTCCAATTCCGACATATATACACAACAGTACGCCGAGTTTGTAGATACGTTCTCCAAAACCGCCATACCAGCTTATCTGCCTCATGCCTTTTTCATTTCGGGCGGAGGACTTGCTATTGAAAACGCCTTGAAAGTTGCCATGGATTGGAAGGCTCAGAAAAACTTCCAAAAAGGATATCAGGAAGAACGTGGCTTTAAAGTAATTCACTTTGAGCATGCCTTTCATGGGCGCACCGGATATACCATGAGCCTCACAAATACCAATCCTGATAAAACCAAGTGGTATGCGAAATTCGACTGGCCGCGTATTTCTTCACCGGCTGTTCATTTCCCCTTGACGGCGGAAAAACTTGATGATTTACTAAAGCGAGAGGCCTTATCACTCCAACAAATTAAACAAGCTTTCGCTGATAATACAGATGACGTTTGCGCCATCATAATAGAACCTGTTCAGGCAGAAGGTGGCGACAATCATATCCGGAAAGAGTTTATGGAGCAGCTTCGCGTTTTGGCAGACGAAAATGAATGTCTTCTGATTTATGATGAAGTGCAGACAGGTGTCGGATTATCAGGCAAATTCTGGTGTCACGAGCATTTTGGTGAGAAAGCTCGTCCTGATCTAATTGCCTTTGGTAAAAAAATGCAGATTTGCGGCATTCTTGCCGGAAAAAAGATTGACGAAATAGAGACCAATGTTTTCAATGTTCCGTCAAGATTGAACTCAACATGGGGAGGAAACCTTACGGATATGGTAAGGTCATCAAAAATCTTACAGATAATTACAGAAGATAATCTGGTTGATAATGCGGCAAAAACTGGAATGTATCTTCAAAAGCGTTTAATGAGACTTTCGGAAAAGTGCCCTATGATTTCTAACGTTCGGGGACATGGCATGTTAGCAGCTTTTGATTTCCCTGACAAGGAAACCCGAGACAACTTTGTGGCCAAAGGCTTGGAAAATAATGTGTTGTTTATTGGTTGCGGCACAGCTTCAATTCGATTCAGGCCTGCTTTAATTATGCAACCAGAAGATGTTGATGCGGGTATTGAAGTAATGGAAAGTATTCTACCTTCATTACCTCAGCGTAAATAAATCGTCTACTCCTAAAAGTTTCTTACTGGTAAAGCCTTCGGCAAATGTAGCTCCAATATATTTACCAAACTCCCTTGCTCTGGCTTCAATCACGTGAACAAATTCGGGAGTTGAAATATAGGTTTGTTGTTCTTCTTTCAGTTCAGGATTGTAGAATTGAGTTTTGAAAGAATGAATCGAAGCCATTTTTTTATCCCAAAACGGGGTGATATCAACAAGAATATCCGGCTTAATGTAAGCATCCTGAATGTATTGTAAAACCAGTTTCGGTCGCCATGCAGCTTGGATTTGGCCATCAAATTCAGTAACTATTTTAGATAATCCCGAAAGGAAAGCAGCGTCGGTTAATAGTGATCCACCTTTACCGTGGTCAGGGTGCCTGTCGTGCATTGCATTAATCAGCATTATTTCAGGCTGGTATTGCCTTATTTTTTGAATGATCTTTAACTGATGTGCTTCATCGTTTTGGAAAAAACCATCTCGCATACCCAAATTTTCACGCACATCTAAACCTAAAATAAACGAGGAATCTTTGGCTTCAAGATCGCGGGTTTCCGCAGTGCCACGTGTTCCTAATTCGCCGCGTGTTAAATCGATAATACCAACTTTCTTCCCTAAATTTTTGTGCTTTAACAAGGTGCCCGAACAACTTAGTTCGGCATCGTCCGGATGGGCCGCGAAAGCCAGTAGATCTATCTTCATTAAGGATTACTATGATATTAGTTAAAACGGAAAGGATTGTTATTATAACCCGAAGATTCAATTATCGCTTCGATATCGCGGGCCTCTTGGGGGTCATACTGCTGTTTTAGATTATGCCCGGCTATGCGTGCAATAGATTGATAACCAAATGCAACAAGGCCGCCTTTTAATTCTCGTACGAGATCGTAAGTGCTTTTTCCGGTTTCCCGATCTATTAGCTTAATCAGAATCTCGCCCTGGGATATGGTCATATCCTTAATTTCTTCATTAAACATATCCTTAATTTCCTTATCACAGGCCCTTACTAATTTTCGCTGCTCCCGCTTATTTGGAGTTAACGCCAAATCTTGGTTCAGTTTCGCGTATCTGTTTCTGGCGAATGCGGCATACGGAAGAACTTTTAATACATTGTATCGTAAACGATTGTATTGAAAACGTGCTTCAGGGGTTTGAAATATCCGCTTCCCGATAATCACTACATCATGTAAAGGAATCCAGGGAATCATAGTGCCGTCAATATCCCGGGTTGCATAAACCTTAATCGTGTCATTTTTACCTTTTGGCGCAATGATATTACCGACCTGGCTAAAAGAAATATTGTATATTAAACATAAAAAAAAGGCGAAACTAAAAATTTTCATACTTTAGGATTGCACAAAACAATACTTTATTTCGTTTAATATTAATATTCAATATACGAAATTGTAACCCATTAAGTATAGAACTATACAAAGTTTTGACACAATGTTTCAGATTTAAGTATGAATGAGTTAGTTATAGATCTGGAAGCGGAAAAAGCCGAAATACTTAAACGATATCGGGCCTTGCTGAAAGCGTGTAAGTCTACTCTTCAGAGAGGAGATAAACGTTTAATACGGCAGGCCTTTGATATGGCATTGGATAGCCATAAAGATATGCGCCGCAAATCCGGCGAACCATATATCTACCACCCTATCGCGGTAGCGCAAATTGCTGCTGAAGAAATTGGTTTAGGAACTACTTCAATTGTTTGTGCTTTGCTACATGATGTTGTTGAAGATACAGCAATTACACTCGATGACATTGAAAGGGAATTTGGAAAAAAGGTAGCCAAGATCATTGATGGCTTAACAAAAATTTCGGGCGTATTTGACACTAACAGTTCTTTACAGGCAGAAAACTTTAGAAAAATGCTGCTTACCCTGGCAGATGATGTGAGGGTGATTCTGATCAAATTAGCGGATCGTTTACACAACATGCGGACCATGGATTTTATGCCAAGGGATAAGCAGTTGAAAATCTCATCCGAAACGATCTATTTATATGCACCTCTGGCGCACAGGCTCGGGCTTTATGCAATGAAATCAGAGTTGGAAGATCTGGCCATGAAATACATGGAGTCTGAAACCTATAAATTCATCGCAAAAAAATTAAACGAAAAAAAGGCTGAACGTGAGCATTATGTGAAAGCGTTTGTTGAGCCTATAAAAGAGATTCTTGATGAACAGGCTCTTATTTCTGAGGTTTACGGACGACCAAAATCAATTCATTCGATATGGAACAAGATGCGGACAAAAGGCGTCCCTTTCGAAGAAGTGTATGATCTTTTTGCCATTAGAATAATTTTAGATAGTAAACCAGAAACAGAAAAAGCAGATTGCTGGAAAGCTTATTCCATCGTAACCGACTTATACCGCCCGAATCCCGATAGGTTAAGAGACTGGATTTCTTCGCCCAGAGCAAACGGCTATGAATCTTTACACACTACTGTGATGGGACCAAAAGGCCAATGGGTTGAGGTTCAGATCAGAACATTGCGCATGAATGAAATTGCGGAAAATGGTTTTGCTGCGCATTGGAAATACAAGGAATCATCATCAGATAGTGGTCTTGATCAATGGATACAGAAAGTTCGCGAACTTTTAAGTAACCCGGAATCAAACGCGCTCGACTTTCTGGATGATTTTAAAATGAATCTTTTCTCTGACGAGATATTCATTTTCACTCCTAAGGGAGCTCTCAAACAATTACCAACTGAAGCAACTGCGTTAGATTTTGCATTTGAAATCCACACTGATATCGGTGCAAAATGTATCGGCGCGAAAGTTAATCATAAACTGGTACCGCTTTCGCATAAGCTGCAAAATGGCGATCAGGTTGAAATTATAACCAGCAGCAAGCAAGCTCCTAAAGAAGACTGGTTGAATTTTGTGGTAACTGCAAAAGCCAAATCAAAGATCAAATCTTGCCTTAAAGAAGAAAAACGCAGAATTGCTGAAGAGGGAAAAGAGATTCTTGAAAGGAAGCTTAAATCTTTAAAAATTACTTACAACACCGATAACATTCACAAAATAACCTACTATTTTAAATTTGCCTCGCCACTTGATCTTTTCTTTAATGTTGCAACAGGTGCGATTGATTTAAAAGATTTAAAACAGTTCCAGTCTTCCGAAAAAGTTATTGAGCAACGTTCTCCGGAAAAAATCGAAGCGCATCAAATAGAAGGAATTATTAATAAGGTAAAATCGAAAGACAGCAATACTTTATTAATTGGGGAGGATCTGCAAAAAATTGACTACAAATTATCCACCTGCTGCAATCCGATACCTGGCGATGATGTTTTCGGATTTATTACCATAAACGACGGGATAAAAATTCATCGCACAACGTGCCCTAACGCTACTAAGCTAATGGCTAATTATAGCTATCGAATTGTTAAAGCCAAATGGACATCGCAAAAAGAACTGGCTTTCTTAACAGGATTACGGATTACTGGTATAGATGATGTTGGATTGATCAACAAACTGACCACGGTTATTTCTAATGATTTTAAAGTCAACATGCGTTCCATCACCGTTGATAGCAATGAAGGGATTTTTGAAGGCTCGATAATGGTTTATGTAAATGATACGCAGCATCTTGACAATCTGATCAAAAAATTACGACAGGTGAAAGGTGTTACCGCTGTAACCCGTTTCGATTCTGAGCAACAAAATATCGACATGGCTTCATAAACTTTTACGTATTCTTATTTTTTTGGATAAATTTGAGCGCTGTTAAGCAATTATGCCAGTTGAAGAAAC
>JANMZB010000175.1:0-7198 GCA_031382725.1 Sphingobacteriaceae bacterium
AAAAAGCACAGCCGTCCTCGTGTCGTATTTGATGATGCATACATTGGTTGGGAGAATAAATTTACTGAGGTTGATTGGAGTGATTTTTATCCCGACGCTGTCGAGCCGATCCCTAGTAATGCTCCTGAAGTCAGGGGACCAGAAGTACATGTTAATTGTTTTGTTGATGCCGATCATGCAGGTAACCGAGTCTCGAGAAGATCTCCTACTGGAGTATTAATATTTTGTAATAAAGCGCCAATACTTTGGTACTCAAAGCGACAAATACTGTAGAGACATCTACATTTGGTTCTGAGTTTATTGCTCTCAAGATTGCTACCAAATTGATTCAAGCACTGCGTTATAAGCTTCGAATGATGGGAGTCGCACTCGATGGTCCAGCTAACGTATTCTGCGATAACAACTCAGTCGTGATCAATAGCTCGATTCCCGAATCAACGCTGAAGAAAAAGCATGTTAGTATATGCTATCATCGAACTCGAGAAGCTTGTGCAATGAAAATGATCAGGATCGCCCATGAAGGGACAACAACAAATTTGGCTGATTGTTTAACTAAGAATCTTCCTGGTCCGACATTAATGGGATTGTTGCACCGTATCTTGTACTAACAAGAAGCCAGGTTCTTTGGGTTCAACAAGTGTTAGCCTATCGTACCTCCCACGCGTGTTATCACGGGCTAAAAGTGGGTTTCTGGGGACATATCGTGGTGTTACGAATTGTCATTTGTATTATGAATCATGTTTTGTGGGTCCTTTATTCCAGACAGTATTTTCTCCGACTGGATAATATTCCCAATTTTTTCATGAAGTTTTCTGCAGTGGTTGCAAGTTCCATACCTGCAGAGGTTTTTATTTATTTTTTATTTTGGTTGATTGTTATTTGTGAGTTCCTACAGCCACCAGGAGAGGCTCTGAATCCCCTTGGTTGAGGAGATATGAGCATTTTAAGTTTTGCAGCAAAATGCTGTGATTCGCGTCGTCGGCATTTGAAATGTTTATCAATATTCCACATTTCAGGGGACTGATAAAATCCCTACGCCATATAGTACTGATGGGCTACAGGGTAGACTATTTGCCATACAGTACCGGAGGGTACAGGCTGACGCATACGTCAGTGGTATGAGTGGCTGGGAGACTGGTCCACGATATACCACGGTCCGACAAGCTTACTTTCTAATCTTATCTAGTTGATTGTTACATCTACTTCTGCCTGCCTTCTACTGCTGCTAGTACCGCTAGGTACGTGGTTTTGATCTGACCATGACAATGGTAGATTTCTTACAGTTTATCAGACCCAATAGCAATGGCATGGACATGCTGTATTACTCTGAAGCAAATGGATGCTTGCAACATTCAGATGACGGGACGCCGTTATCAAAGAATGAAACCAATCGGATGGATTGGCCTGGAGATACGCACCTCTATCATCTGTCAAATTTACCATCTTCATGGTGACATGATCGTGCCTTTATGCACCAAAATCTGTTCAATGTAACTCTAAAATGAATAGAGAAGAGGCAGACCATTTGATATATATCAATGGCATCCAATAATTGGAATAGTGATGGATATCACATGAACTAACGCCTAGAAGAATCCACTGGATGATTCTACAGTGATTACATTGCGTATCACGGACCGATTTGATCCCAATCGCTACTAACACTATTTTATTTAATTTACAAACAGACTTACTTTTACGACCACGATGGCTGCCACTCTCTTACTTCAAGTTGCTCTCAACCAAATTGGTTGGAGTGCCACCGCTGCGACTGCCTTTACGGAAGAAGGTTTCGCTGATATCAGTGATATCGGCCTTGTCACCCGTGATTTTCTTCACCAGGTGTGCAAGAAACTACGGGCTGGAAGACCAGCCGTCGTAGCCGCAGACGGTACTATTGGCATCCCTGCCATTCCACCTGTTAACATTCCGGCTCTGCAGGAGTTTAAGCTCTATGGTCTCCATCTTTGGGTGACCGAGAAGGCTCGGCTAAACCGTACCATTATACCAGGCGACTTCACCACTGCAGTCGGTATGGATTACACCAAACGTGCTCACGAGATCGTCGAAGCGACATCCAAGAAAGATGATGAAAATGTCAAGAAGCCTGAACCATTCAGTGTAAAAGCAAGTGACTGGCCGTCCTTTTACAAATTACTGGTAAACTACTTGTCGTCGAAGAAAAATCGGAATCGTACTCCTTTGGGTTATGTGCTCCGTAAAGACAGCGACCCGGCTGATATCACTGGAGCGTTTGCAACTGACCATGAAAAATTGGTGCTCACAACTCCACATGAAGGTACTGACTACGCCGAAGACAATGGCATGGTCTGGGAAACTATACAGTCTCTTACTCTCCAAGGCGCAGCTTATTCCTACATAGGAAGCTTTGCTCGTACTCGCGACGGTCGAGGTGCTATTCAGACACTTATTGGTCGTTATGAAGGTACCGCTGCAATGAGCCGTACTAAACAAGCCGCGTATGACGAGATCCACAACGCAGCGTACACAGGAGAGAAGCGTAATTTTACATTTGAAAATTACATCGACAAGCATGCCAAAGCACATCAAATCCTCTTTGAAGTTGGTGTTGAAATACGTGAAGATAAGAAAGTTGATGACTTCCTCCGGGGCCTCACTGACCCTAGTATTCGCATGAATTGTGCCAAAACTCTTGTTTATGGTAACAGTGAACTACGCAATGATTTTCGTGCTTGCACCGAATATTTATCCTCGTTTGTGGCCAACGCTAGCAGCACTCATCTTCGTGGAATTTCTGCCCTTGAAGGTAGTGGTGCTGGACGTGGACGCGGCGGAGGACGTGGCGATGGTCGTGGCTACAATGGTGGAAGGATCCCATACGGTCGCGGTGGACGAGGTGGTCGCGGTGGCCGTGGAGGCCGTGGTGGCCGTCGCGGCGGGCGTGGCGGCCCTGGTAGAGGTTCTGTTCAAATCCATGGATATACCGACGACCAATGGTACGCACTTTCCAAAGCGCAACAAGAAGAAATCCAGCGCTTACGAATACAGGAAAAGAATCCTAAGCGGAATGTCGGAGCCATTGAATCCGATCGTGAGGATCACGCAGCGACCCAGATTACTAAGCAACAAAATGCTGGGGACCAGTTCGCGCTTACAAATAAAAAGTCCAAGCAGAATTGACGCCAGGACGACACAGGTGGTTCTATAATGTCATTTACTACAAAAAGACCTCCTGTGCGTACTTCCAACATATCAAAAATCGATCAAAGCGGTCGCACAGATCTAGATTCGCACGCTGATACGTGTGTGCTGGGAGGAACATTCCACATATATGAAAACACTGCCCAACAGTGTACCGTATATCCTTATTCTACATCGTACAAGCCGAAAGTTGTTACAATAGCACACGGCGGAACTGCATATGACCACCCAGATGGCAATACATACATCCTCGACGTTAATAATGGCTTTAACATGATCACCGATTTGAGCACAAGTTTGCTCAACCCCAATCAAATGCGCGCCAATGGAATCGTAGTGGATGATACACCTGTTCACCTGTCCCACGATGGTAATTCCACGCATTCAATTTTTATCCCTGATTTAAACCTTCGTCTCCCCTTACAACTCGACGGCATTATATCGTTCCTACCGACAAGAATTCCATCTGCCGGTGAACTCGAAAGTTGTGTACATATAACGCTTACTTCACCAGTTGACTGGGATCCCTACTCCGAAGATTTTAATAAACAAGAAGAACATGCTATCAAGCAACAACAAGGATTTATTTCAGCAGTGCAAAGTCACCCAACCGATGTTTATTCCGAGAGCGACAACGTGCTATCATGTGTATCTCGCGCACTATCCCAAGACGCTTTCCTGCAATTAATTCCTTCCAACATCAGCAGTCTACACTCTAAAGTTCGCCGCGCTACTCAGTCTGCTGAATCACTCGCTCAACGGTGGGGTATAAGCTTGGAAGCCGCGGAGCGCACACTACTTGCCACAACCCAAAAATTCATCCGAACTGCGCAACTCCCCATTCATCGACGATATCGAACACAACAACAGCAATTTCGATACAACAGATTAAATACAAGATTTTACTCTGACACTATGTTCGTATCTACAAAATCCATACGTGGGTATTCCTGCAGTCAGGTTTTTGTCAACGACACTGGGTTCTCACGAGTCTATCCGATGAAAAGCAAATCAAAGGCCGGTAATGCGCTCAGCACTCTCTTCTCAGATGTTGGCGTGCCTACATCCCTACATACTGATGGTGCCAAAGAGATGACACTCGGACATTGGAAAGAAATACGCGAGAAGCACGGTGGCATAAAGCAGACGATTGTTGAGCCACACAGTCCTTGGCAAAACCGAGCTGAAGCCGAAATTCGAGAACTCAAGAAACAAGTTACCAGAATTATGCACCGCTCTGGCGCTCATAAACGCTTGTGGGATTTTTGCTTGGAGTATGTTTCTGAGTTGCGGTCCCGAACAGCGCTTGGGCTTCCTTCTCTCAATGGTCGCACACCACACGAATTAGTCACTGGGGACACACCAGATATTTCAGAATGGACTGAATTTTCCTTCTACCAACCCATTTATTATTATCATTCATCTGATTTTCCCGACCCACGCGGAGTCCTTGGACGATGGCTCGGCGTCTCCCACCGGGTCGGTCAAGCTTTATGCTACTGGATACTTCCTGAATCGGGCGAGCCGATTTCTCGCACAACCGTTCAAACTATACCCGACGATGAGTTTTCCACGCAGCGTCTAAAGGATAATCTACAAAAATTCGACAACACTGTGTCGGAACGACTCGATCGTGGTACCAACGATATTTTAGACACTGTTTGTCTCCCTACTCGACACCTCGATGTCGCGGATCCGGGTTTTGAATCATTTGATGTTGATTTTCTTCACCCTGAAGCTGAAGACTTTGACGCAGAAGCCTTCGACAACTACATTTCGGCACAAGTTTTATTGCCGAAAGGGGACAGTTTAGTGTCGGGCCAAGTCGTCAAACGAAAACGTGACAACAATGGAAACCCTATCGGTCATTCAAATAGCAACCCGTTGCTAGACACAAGAGTATATGAGGTTCAATTCCCTGATGGAACGGAACAAGAATACACGGCAAATTTAATTGCAGAATCATTATACTCCCAAGTAGATGATGAAGGTAACCAATTTATTCTACTGGATGAGATTTTAGATCATGAGTCCGACTCAACAGCTTTAACTATTGAAAACATGTACGTCGAAGGTTCAGATGGTGCCAATCCGCATTTAAAACGGACAACAAAAGGATGGAAACTACTAGTACTATGGAAAGATGGTACATCAACATGGGTACCGCTTAAAGACTTAAAGGAATCGAATCCGGTGCAGGTAGCAGAGTACGCTATCGGTAACAAGATCTCCTCTGAACCGGCATTCAACTGGTGGGTGCACGATGTGATTCGTAGAAAGGATAGAATCCTGTCAAAGATCAAGTCCAAATATTGGAAGCGTACACACAAATTCGGCATACAGGTGCCAAAGTCGGTCAAGGAAGCTCTTGATATCGACAAAGAAACAGGAACGGAGCTTTGGAGAAAGGCTATAGAGAAAGAAATGACAAACACCCAGTCAGCGTTCCGTATTCTGAATGAGAATGAAAAGGTACCAGTAGGGTATCAATTTATCAAATGCCATATGATTTTTGATGTGAAGATGGATTTCACACGAAAAGCGAGGTTTGTTGCTGGTGGACACATGACAGAAACACCGGCATCCTTGACATATTCCTCTGTTGTCTCACGTGAAAGCGTACGCATCGCATTTCTCTTAGCAGCCCTAAACGACTTGGATGTGTTATCTGCAGATATCGGAAATGCATATCTGAATGCTGATTGCCGTGAAAAGGTATACCTAACAGCTGGACCAGAATTTGGTTCTCATGCTGGAAAGAATGTCCTAATAGTACGAGCTTTGTATGGTTTGAAAAGCTCTGGCGCAGCTTGGCGGGCTCACTTGGCACAATCTATGATTGACATCGGATTCAAACCCTGCGTTGCCGATCCAGATGTTTGGATGCGAGCAGCAGCTAAGAATAACGGTGATAAGTATTATGAATATGTTTTAATTTATGTTGATGATATACTTGCGTGTTCCATGAACCCTCAAAGAATAATGGAAACACTTTCTGGCGTATATCGTTTCAAAGAAGATCCAAAAACAAAAGCTAAATATGGTCCACCTGATCGATACCTTGGAGCAAATATTGGAACATACCAACTCCCTGATAGTCGAAATGGTAAACAGCATTGGTATATGAGTGCCGATGATTATGTAACATCGTCGGTTAAAAATGTGGAACAAGAACTAGCAAAATCGGACAAGAAATTGCCAACCAAGGTAGAATGTCCGATGTCACCCTCTTACCGTCCTGAACTTGATGTCTCACCCTTGTTATCTCCTGAGTTGATGAACTATTATCAGAATCTAATTGGAGTTTTACGATGGGCGGTTGAACTTGGACGAATTGACATTCACGTATCTGTCTCGTTACTCTCACAATACCTCGCGCAACCGCGAGAAGGACATCTTGATCAAGCGTTCAGGATTTTTGGATGGCTGAAAAAGCACAGCCGTTCTCGTGTCGTATTTGATGATGCATACATTGGTTGGGAGAATAAATTTACTGAGGTTGATTGGAGTGATTTTTATCCCGACGCTGTCGAGCCGATCCCTAGTAATGCTCCTGAAGCCAGGGGACCAGAAGTACAGGTGAATTGTTTTGTTGATGCCGATCATGCAGGTAACCGAGTCACGAGAAGATCTCATACTGGAGTATTAATATTTTGTAATAAAGCGCCAATACTTTGGTATTCAAAGCGACAAAATACTGTAGAGACATCTACATTTGGTTCTGAGTTTATTGCTCTCAAGATTGCTACCGAATTGATTCAAGCACTGCGTTATAAGCTTCCAATGATGGGAGTCGCACTCGATGGTCCAGCTAACGTATTCTGCGATAACAACTCGGTCGTGATCAATAGCTCGATTCCCGAATCAACGCTGAAGAAAAAGCATGTTAGTATATGCTATCATCGAACTCGAGAAGCTTGTGCAATGAAAATGATCAGGATCGTCCATGAAGGGACAACAACAAATTTGGCTGATTGTTTAACTAAGAATCTTCCTGGTCCGATATTAATGGGAT
>JANMZB010000800.1:0-1077 GCA_031382725.1 Sphingobacteriaceae bacterium
TTGATTTTTTTAAAAAAATGAAAGATGAAGATTGCTACATTATTAATCTTGGATATAGAAGCTACGCCCAACTTTTTTATTTTGACATGCCCAAACCCTCTAATCCTAGAGCCTCGGAGGAAGAGTGGGTTATGACAGGGTATACGGATAAACCCGTTTATATCATTACAAAAATTAATGAATTGGAAGAAACAAAAACTCGTGTACCCGATGCAGTGGAGTTTGAGAGAAAAAATGGGTTTGTATTTTTAAAACGTAAAAAATGAATTAAAACTATTAATTGGTTATTCTAAAAATGTGGAACCATTAGTAAACAAAAAATACCTGCTTGAAAAATATCCTGGTAAAGGCGGATGGACGTATGCTCGGATTCCAGATATATTGCCAGATAAGAAAGCACACTTTGGTTGGGTAAAAGTAAGGGGAACTATTGATGGGTTTGAAATAAAGAAATACCACTTAATGCCTTTAGGAAATGGGGAATTGTTCTTGCCAGTAAAAGCTCAGATCAGAAAAGTAATAAAAAAAGAACACGGAGATGAAGTACATGTAATTCTCTATCCCGACAACGAGCCACTGGAAGTGCCAGAAGAAATGTTGCTTTGCCTGGAAATGGAGCCTTTGGCGCTTCAATTTTTTAATACCTTATCAGATAGTGAGCAAAACTATTACATTCAGTGGATATATTCTGCCAAGCAAGAGGAAACCAAAATATCTCGCATGGGCAAAGCCATAGACCGTTTGGCGAAGGGGCAAAAATTTAATGACAAATTCCACTAAGGCCAAACGGTCTTTTTCTCTTAAAATCATTTATTTTTATAGCCTCTTATTTAGCGTGTCTTTGCTCCAATACCTCTATTACCTCGTCGAAGTCGTAGCCCTTTTGTTCTAGCAAAACCATATAGTGAAACAGCAAATCTGCAGCCTCGCCAAGAAACAATTCTTTGTTGTCGTCTTTGGCTTCTATCACTAATTCTACGGCTTCCTCACCTACTTTTTGAGCTATTTTATTTACCCCTTTCTTAAAAAGGGAAGTTGTGTACGATTGCTCGGAAGGATTATTTTTACGGTCACGTA
>JANMZB010000203.1:0-3097 GCA_031382725.1 Sphingobacteriaceae bacterium
TGATGCTGATTGGGATCCGACAACCTATGATAATGTCATATCTGACACCCATACCTTTTATGACGCAGAGTCCGACATGGTGCACCATAGTAACTTTGATGATTGTGGTAATTATAGGCATCGTACAGTTGCCACCCATACAACGCAACCTGAACCAGAATATTTTGATGTTTATGAGTATCCTGAATATTCTGACATCATCGATGACATCCTTGATGCCCACAATCCAACAGTGATCCAAGAAATTTATCAGGTTCATGCTGTCGAGTCTTCTCCTACCCCTCGCGACTATGAGCTTTTAAAACCTCTATTTGCTTGGGCACCTGCTGAAACCATCAAGCGTACGCTCAATGTAACTACGCAGTTTGCACGAGGACGCGTTTCTGACACTATTCGTCAACACTGGAAGTCACGTTTCCCTGCATGCAATGTGAAGCGTCGCAATGAAGCCGTTGCCACAGACACGGTTTTCAGTGATACTCCGGCCGTCGATAGCGGTGTAAAAGCTGCGCAACTATTCATTGGACGTACATCTCTTGTTGCGGATGTTTACGGTGTTAAAACAGACAAAGAATTTGTCAACACTCTCGAAGACAATATCCGCGAACGGGGAGCCATGGATAAACTCATCAGTGATTGCGCTCGAGCTGAAACTAGCACTCGCATCAAAGACATCCTTCGCGCCCTCATTATTTCGGACTGGCAAAGTGAACCCTATCAGGAAAATCAGAACTTCGCCGAGAACCGATATGCCACTATCAAGGCTGCTACCAATCGCGTTCTCAATCTTTCTGGCGCTCCTGCTGACTGTTGGCTCCTTGCCTTGCAATATGTTTGCCATGTACTCAACCATTTGGCCAGTGCTACACTCAAATGGGTACCACCACTTCAGGTACTCACTGGGCAAACACAAGATACTTCCACGCTCTTGGTTTGTTCCTTCTATGAGCCTGTATACTATAACCCTCATTACGATGGTTTCCCATCCAACCCAAATGAAGAACTTGGGCACTGGGTTGGTATTGCAAATAATGTCGGAGATGCTTTAACATTTAAGCTTCTGACCTCGAGTCAGAAGGTCATCTTCCGTTCCGTAATTAGGTCGGCATTAGATCCAACGCTTCGTCATAAGCGTCTCGCTCCACTTGGAGGGGAGCAGGGAACCAATCATGCTGGCGATAAAATTTTCGTTCGCTCTAATTTGGACGCCTCAGCATCAGACGGTCCAACTGTCCCAAGACGCATGCCTACCATTGATCCCAAAGATTTGATAGGACGATCATTCCTTAAGGATACAGAGGCAGATGGTCAACGGTTTCGTGCTAAAATTGTCCGTGCAATAATTGATAAGGATGCGGAATTAAAGCGTGATCCAAACCACATCAAGTTTCTGTGTGAGGTAGATGGTGACACAGCAGATGACATCTACACGTACAACCAGATTCTTGATTTCATTGAGCGTGACAATTTGGATGTTGACAGTGACACAGAGCAGCTTTACCGTTTCCGCCGCATTAGCGCCCACCAAGGTCCTTTAAGAACATGTGACAGAGACTATAAGGGATCTACCTACAACGTCCTAGTTGAATGGGAGAGTGGGGAGACTACGTATGAACCCTTAGATCTCATTGCTAAGGATGATCCAGTGACATGTGCAGAGTATGCTGGACAAAATGGCCTGTTGGATACACCTGGCTGGAAACGCTTCAAACACCTAGCAAAGAATAAAAAGAAAATAGAGCGAATGGTCAATCAGGCCAAGCTGACATCTTTCAGACGAGAACCATTCTGGAAATTTGGTTATCTGGTTCCCAGAACCCATGCTCAAGCAATTGCAATCGATCAGTCCAATGGTAATAGCAACTGGAAGGACTCCGAAGCCATGGAGATGAAACAATTGGCCGAATACAAGACATTTCTTGATCAGGGAAAAGATAGTCCAGCTCCTCTTGGGTACAAGAAGATACGATGCCATATGGTTTATGACATTAAACATGATGGACGCCATAAGAGCAGACTTGTAGCTGGTGGACACTTAACGGATCCAAACACAGATAGTGTCTACTCTGGTGTGGTTTCGTTGCGAGGAATTCGGCTGGTTACATTCCTATCGCAGCTCAACAAACTGGAGCTATGGGGTACAGACATTGGAAATGCCTACCTTGAAGCTACTACCAAGGAAAAGGTGTACATCATTGGTGGCCCTGAATTTGGTACACTTGAAGGGCATACACTGGTGATCTATAAGGCACTCTACGGTCTAAGGTCATCTGGTCTATGCTGGCATCAACGGTTTGCCGATGTTCTTCGATCCCTAAGTTTTGTCCCATGCAAGGCAGAAAACGATATCTGGATGCGTCCAAACAAGGGTGGTTATGAGTACATTGCAGTATACGTTGATGACCTTCTCATTGCGGCTAAGGAACCATCATCTATCATCAAGGCTTTGGAAGAGCAACATCAATTCAAGCTCAAGGGTACAGGGCCCCTCCAATACCACCTAGGTTGCGACTACTTTCTCGATGATAATGGAACGCTTTGTTTTGGACCTAGAAAATACATTGAGAAAATGATAGAACAATATGAACGGATGTTTGGATCCAAGCCCAAGGAATACACCTCTCCTTTGGAAAAGGGTGACCACCCTGAGATCGACACTTCAGAAGAGTTAGACCCAGATAATATCAAGGTCTACCAATCAATGATTGGTTCTCTACAGTGGGCTATCTCCCTGGGGCGCTTCGACATACAAACCGCTACAATGACT
The DNA here is from genome assembly GCA_031382725.1 of Sphingobacteriaceae bacterium. Taxonomy (GTDB): domain Bacteria; phylum Bacteroidota; class Bacteroidia; order Sphingobacteriales; family Sphingobacteriaceae; genus Paradesertivirga. Next base: position 2,768 of record JANMZB010000203.1, read on the forward strand.
ATGTCTAGATTCCGCACTGCACCTAGAAAGGGGCACTTAGATCGACTAAAACGAATGTACGGTTACTTGCGAAGGTTCAAGAGCGCAGCCATTCGGGTAAGGATTGAAGAACCTGACTTCTCTGCAATTGCAGTTATGGAGTACGACCGGTCAGAAACAGTGTATGGTATGCTTCAAGAAGAGATTACAAGATATTTTACCTGAACCCCTGGGTAATCCAGTAGTATTGGTTAGTTAAGTGGATGCCAACTTACAACATGATATGTTGACAGGACGGTCAGTAACAGGAGCTTTGCACTTTTGCAACCAAACCCTAGTTGATTGGTTCTC
>JANMZB010000807.1:0-2821 GCA_031382725.1 Sphingobacteriaceae bacterium
TTTCTGAAGAGATAAAAATTAATGGTACAACAGTTCCGGCCGGAGAATATGGACTTTTTACTATTCCGGGAAAAAGTGAATGGACTGTTATCATTAGCAAGGGATCTAAGCAGTGGGGGTCTTATGCCTATAAAGAAGCCGACGATTTAATTCGCTTCAAAGTAAAGCCAACGATGCTGAAGGATAAGGTAGAAACGTTTACGATTCAGTTCGATAAAGTTTATGAGAATTCTGCTGTATTAAGCTTAATGTGGGAAAACACAGCTGTCGCGATAAATCTTAGCACCGAAACAGATAGTCGCGTTATGGCAAGTATTGAAGAGTCGATGAAAGGGGAGAAGAAGCCTTATCTTCAGGCAGCTCAGTATTATTATGCGAATGGTAAAGACATGACGAAGGCGCTGGAATGGGCTAATGCCGCAGAAGCTGCTGATGCCAAAGCGCCATGGGTACGTTATTGGAAAGCCAGGATTCAACTAAAAGCAGGCGACAAAAAAGGTGCGGCAGCTACCGCTGAAGCTGGTATAAAAGCCGCGAAAGACATGAATATGGATGAATATGTGAGGCTAAACAGCGCAGTACTTGCTGAAGCTAAGAAATAAATTTTTGAGCTGCCGATGGCTACATCGGCAGCTTTTTTATCAGAATATAAATGTTTAGGATTATGTATTTAAATCGCATTGGCTGAAAACGATAGTGTAATTATTATTCCGCTCATAGCCGCGGAGAGGCCTAGTCCTTTTGGCTTTGCCCAAAAGTACCAAAAACCCAAGCACAGAACGAAGTTTCCACCGCACCAGGCAAGCTCCCGGCCCGCCGTTCTGCGCAACCCTAGCACCCTCCGTTTAATTTCACGTGTATCGCTTGCGTAAACGTTTTCCTGACATTTGTAAAAGGTGATTGAAAAAAGCAAAAAATCAATATTAATTTTCAAGGACCCAATTGCGAACTAAATACATAATCCTATAAATGTTTTTTAATGGCTATGAAGCCGTCTGCTTTTCGGGCAGGGCTATCATAAGCATATCTCATCTTGGTTTGTAAGCGGTATGCTCATGATGGTTTCTTTTGAACCTGCTGAATAATAACGGCAAGGACTACTACCGTTAAACAACCGATCACATTCAACCACAAGTAGGCTACTACTTTAAAAAACCCGCAAAGGCAAACAATTAGTTCTGTTAAAATTGCCGCATAAAAAACGGCTTTCCCCTCTACCTGCTTCACATAAAACGCAACCAGAAAAACCCCCAGGATTGTACCATAGATATATGAACCAAGTATGTTTACTGCCTCAATGAGGTTACCCATCTTACTGGCAAAAAGTGCCATGAAAATGCAAAGAACACCCCAGCCAATAGTTGTAACACGCGATACCCAGAGGTATTTTTTATCGGAAGCGTTATTGTTTATCAAACGCTTATAGATATCTATTACTGTAGTTGAAGCCAGCGAATTTAAAGCACTTGCGGTTGAACCCATGGAGGCAAGAAAAATAATGGCAATCAATAAACCGATTAATCCCCGTGGCAAATACTGCGTTACAAAACTTAGAAAAATGTAATTATTATCATTTGTCTCAGCTTCCGGATCGTTTTTCTGCATTAATGTGGTAAGCTCTGTACGCAAGGTTTTAGTTTTCTCATCCGCAAGTTTCAAATTGTTGCGACTGATATTTAAAGACGATTGATCGTTTTGGTCTAGCGCTTTATTGAGCTGAACTAATTGCTGCTGTTTTTCTGAAAATGCCTGATCGTATTGGCTCTTGATCTCATTTAACTCACCTGAAAACTTGCTCTTTTCAATCTTATTTAGTTCATAACTATTGAAGAACAAAGGCGGTTTATGAAACTGATAGAAGGTGAACACCAATACACCTATCAGCAAGATCAAAAACTGCATAGGTATTTTAACCAGGCCGTTCATAAGTAAGCCTAGTCTGCTTTGCGCTACAGAAGCTCCGGTTAAATAGCGTCCAACCTGGCTCTGGTCGGTTCCGAAATAGGATAGTTGTAAAAAGAAGCCGCCGATAAGGCCACTCCAAACTGTGTATTGATTATTCCAATCGAAGGTAAAATCTATGGCATTTGTTCTTCCGGATTTACCGGCAATATCAATAGCTCTTACAAATTCTACATCTGCGGGAAGCAAGCGCACCACCATAATTCCAGCTATCAATAAACCAGAAAATATAATGGCCATTTGCAGCATTTGGGTATATGAAACAGCTTTCGTGCCACCATAAACGGTATAAAAGATTACCGTTCCGCCAATAAAAATTGTGGTGTAAATAGTATCAACATTTAATATGGTTGATAAAATTATCGCCGGAGCATAAATGGTGATTCCTGTAGATAAGCCGCGTTGAATCAGGAAAAGAAATGCAGTTAATACCCGTGTGTTTAAATTGAAACGTTGTTCTAAGTATTCATAAGCGGTATAAACATTAAGCTTATGAAAGATGGGCACAAACGTGATACACAAAACAATCATAGCCAAGGGCAAACCAAAATAAAATTGTACAAAGCTCATACCCGACGAGTATGCAAGTCCGGGAGCAGATAAAAATGTAATAGCACTTGCTTGGGTTGCCATCACCGAAAGGCAAACATGATACCAGGGTAAAGACTGATTGCCTAACAGGAAACCGTTGATGTTTTGCGGTCCACGGCTTTTATAAACTCCAAAAGCAACAATGGATACAAGTGTAAAAACAAGTACGCACCAATCGAGTACACTCATCCGAAATATCTGGTGAAAAGATAAAAGGCGGTAATAAGCAGGATAAGCCAGATTATCAGCAATAAATAGAATTGGTTCC
>JANMZB010000248.1:0-1153 GCA_031382725.1 Sphingobacteriaceae bacterium
CGTAGATGCGGCGGCGGTTGAGATAAAGAGATAGGAATTGCATATGTTCACGAGCGGATACCACCGCAGTGGATACGAGCGAGTTGAGTGGACAGTTCGAGAGTGTGGCGGACGAGGATGGACACGCGGTTTGGAGTAAAATGCCTTTTTGCGGATGGGATCGCAGGAGGCAGACGCGTGCTTTAGAAATGACGAGAAGAGACAGGAAAGCTCGAGGACGTAGAGTGTTTGGAGGATGGTGTGATTGTCACTAGTAGGGTCGAGAAGACGCATGAGGTCAGGTTGAAAAGAGCGAAAGGAACCTTTCGTAATATATAATTCAGCGATGAAGGCTGCGCGCCCCCAGATATGCGGGTCATGTATGGGAGGGTGGGTAGTTGATGAGGCGGGATTGTCTAGTGTAACGATCAGAGTAGTGTCTTGGTGCTAGACGTGTATCCGCTCCGCGAGAATGAGGCAGAAGTACGAGAGGGCTATTTTATTTATCTCGTCGCATTCCTGATTTTACCTCTTGGTCGTCGATTTTTTTTCTTCATCGTCCAAGTGGGCCTTATCATTATGTCCCGGATTTCTATTTTTGTGCCTCCCAGGTATGGGCCGCTTTGGTTTTGTCGTCACCTATCGGCCTCTGTGAAAGGCGGATAGTTCTAAAAAATCACACGTTTGGGAATAGCGCCCGTACATTCTTTGATATTCGTGCTCTTGTACTAACCAGGTTCTTCATGAGATCCGTTATGACTTGTTTGGGATCAGCCCTCATCTTCTCTCGTTTCATCCCTAAAACTATATTTTGGTTAACCAGGGAGAGCCTCCCTAGAAGATTGGGGGTCATGAAACTATTTAACCCGGTTTGGATTATTCGGAATAGGACCGTCATTACACACTTTGTCTCCTGCTTGGAACAATTATTACAGACCTGCAGCAAAAGCATAGCGCACAGTTGCAAATAGGCACGTACGATATCTACGCAGGGTTGTTAGTAGTAGTGATCATAAGCTCCCATAAGATCCAACCCGAGGCATCAGCCAGCTAATTGGCTCGTGACGGTGTTGATGAGTTGATAATCGGTACGAATGATTGGCTCGGCTCATCCGGGCATGTGCATGATTGATAAAATTGGTATCGTAGGACTGGTTTGACTTTCGTGACTCGT
>JANMZB010000299.1:0-1292 GCA_031382725.1 Sphingobacteriaceae bacterium
TGCGTGGGGAAACCTACACTGTCGAAATTTGGTAGCAATCCTTGGGAAGGACCATACGAAATTGTCAAAGTAAACAACAATGGCACAGTTCGCCTAAGGAAAGGTGTAGTCATTGAAACAATAAATATTCGACAGATCAAACCTTATCATGACAGCTCCTGATATCCATTGTCATGGGGGCGTATGCAATATTCGTAACCGATAATAGTAGCTAGTGGCTACTACGTCGAAAATAGTAGCTTAATGGAAATAGGCTACTATATAAGAATAGTAGCTTATTCAAAATAGGCTACTACATGTAAATAGTAGCTAGTACAAAATAGTCTACTGTAAAGTAATATATATGTATGAATAAATAATTAATATTTATGCCATCATATAATAAGAATAATAATATTTAGATTTATTATTATTATAATTTTAAGATGGTACATCAGACACCATCAGACACCATGAGACATTTTGACTGTTAAGGAATGTGTCCAAAGAGGTGAATAGCATGTAGGAATTCTACATGAATCTTGGTAAGGAATTTATCCATGAAAGGTTCTCATTTATGTATTACCATAACAGAAATCTGGGCATATAAATATATCAGCCTGTAGGTCCTGTATATACCAGTACATCAGATAGTCTGGCCAACTGATCTGTGTGTAGACTAGGTATTACAAAAGACATTTAACCAGTAATTAAATACTATGAAGTGTATGAGATATTTAATACTTTAAACCCTATACAAATATTATAGGTGATGATTTTATATAAATCTAAAATCTAAATAAGTCATGTAATTCTATGAAGTGTATGAGACATTCATGACTGTATATTCCTATAAATATTACATAGGAGAAATAATTAGAGCTTGTATATAATTATACAAAGTATCCAAATGAATGAATAAATTGACTGGAAACAAATTAACCAGTATAGTTTGAGAACTAGAATGAGAACTGGTTTGAGAACTAGAATAGAAAAAACAAAAACTAATATTTTTTAGCTCACAATTTTTTTACAACTACAAAACTATTACTCTGAATTTTCAGCATAGTGCAGTAGTGTTCTTGGTACTGCTTGTACGAGCACGGCATTGCAATGATCTCTACACAGGTAGATTGGTAGTAGGGGACATAAGCTCCTGTAAATTCATAGCAAAAAGAATAAAATAAACATTTCAAGCAACAACTATACTCAAAACTGATTAAATATGCGTGTAAAAATGTTATATTTAAAAAATAAGCATGATTCAGATTCTGAGTAGAAAAAAAGAGCTTGATCACAATGATGAAATGCTG